>JAJZPJ010000122.1 GCA_021811225.1 Pseudomonadota bacterium | reverse complement strand
CCCGCAACCAGTTCTACCTGCAGAACGTCGCCCGTCTGGCCACGATCCTGCACCACACCGGCCTCAACGTGCGCATCGGCTCGCTCCTGCCCGAGGTCACCGCGCCGACCACGCTCGACCTGCCCGACGGCCAGAAGCTGACGCTGGAGCCCCTGAAGCGCCTCGGCCCCGCCGGCCACCGGCTCGGCCTGGAGGACTTCGATCCCTGCGCGATCCTGCTCAACAACGATCTCTCCGGCGGCGTGCCGGAGATCCTGAAGGGCATCGCCGAGCAGTCGCTGCTGCCGCCGCTCAACGCCGGCTGGCACGTGCGCCGCAAGTCGAACCACTTCGCCGCCTACAACGACGTCGCCAACGACTTCGCCCAGACGCTGGGCATCGACCCCTGGCTGATCAATCCCGGCTTCGAGGTCTGCGGCGAGGTGAACTTCCAGGAGCGCGCCGGCGAGGAGTGCCTGGCGGCCAACGTCGACACCCTGCTGTTCCGCATCCGCGCCAAGTACAAGGAATACGGCGTCGCCGAGAAGCCCTTCGTGATCGTCAAGGCCGACGCCGGCACCTACGGCATGGGCATCATGACGGTGCGGGACGCCAGCGAAGTGCGCGGCCTGAACCGCAAGCAGCGCAACAAGATGGCGGTGGGCAAGGAGGGCCTGCAGGTGACCGAGGTGATCATCCAGGAGGGCGTGCCGACCTTCGAGAAGGTGGACGAGGGCGTGGCCGAGCCGGTCGTGTACATGATCGACCGCTACGTCGTCGGCGGCTTCTACCGGGTCAATACCAGCCGCGGCATCGACGAGAACCTGAACGCCCCGGGCATGAGCTTCAAGCCGCTGGCCTTCGAGACCGGCTGCTCGCTGCCCGATTCCGCCCAGGCCCCGGACGCGCCGCCCAACCGCTTCTACGCCTACGGCGTGGTGGCGCGCCTGGCCCTGCTCGCCGCCGCGCTGGAACTGGAACGCTCGGAGGCGGGCTGAGCGTGCGCATCGCCTTCATCCTCGATCCGCTCGGCTCGCTGAAAGCCTACAAGGATTCCAGCGTCGCGATGATGCGCGAGGCGCAGCGCCGCGGCCACGAGGTGTATGCGGTGATGCGCGGGGCGCTGACCTGGCGGGACGGGGTCGTCGCCGCCGAGGCCACGCGCCTGGAACTGTTCCCCGACCAGCGCGAGTGGGTCGCGGAACTGGAGCGCGAGCGCCTGCCGTTGAACCGCTTCGACGCGGTGCTGATGCGCCAGGACCCGCCCTTCGACTTCGAGTACATCGCCGCCACCTGGCTCCTGGAGCGCGCCGAGGCGCAGGGGGCGCGCGTCTTCAACCGGCCGCGGGCGGTCCGCGACCACAACGAGAAGATCAGTATCACCGAGTTCCCGCAATTCACCGCGACCACCCTGGTGGCGCGCGACGCCGCCGACATCGACGCCTTCATCGACGAGATGGGCGACGCGATCCTGAAGCCCCTGGACGGCATGGGCGGCAGCTCGATCTTCCGCGTCGGCCGCGCCGACCCGAACCGCAACGTCATCGTCGAGACCCTGACCAATTTCGGCACGCGCACGATCATGGCGCAGCGCTACCTGCCCGAGATCGCCAACGGCGACAAGCGCATCCTGCTGATCGACGGCGAGCCGGTGCCGCACTGCCTGGCGCGCATCCCCAAGCCGGGCGAGTCGCGCGGCAACCTGGCCGCCGGCGGCACCGGCGTGGCCCGGCCGCTGTCGCCGCGCGACCGCGAGATCGCGCAGACCCTGGGGCCGATCCTCGCCGCGCGCGGCCTGCTGCTGGTCGGCCTGGACGTGATCGGCGAGTGCCTGACCGAGATCAACGTCACCAGCCCGACCTGCTTCGTCGAGATCGCCGAGCAAAGCGGCTGCGACGTCGCCGCCCTGTTCCTGGACGCGCTGGAGCGGCAGTAGCCCGCATCGTCGTTGCGCCCACTCCGGAGGAAGTCGCCGTAGGACGGCAAGGGGGTCGCTGCGAGCCGCAGGCGAAGCCATCTGCCGCGCACGGCCGGGGCCGGCCTTCGGCTACAATGACGCCATTCCAGATTTGCCGAAAGCGCCAGCACCCAATGATCGGTCTGTTCCTCATCACCCACGCCAGCCTCGGCGAGTCGATGATCCAGTGCGCCTGCCACGTCCTCAACAAGCGGCCGGCGCAGATCGCCCAGCTCGGCCTGTCGGCGCAGGACGATCCGCTCGACGCGTTGCCCCTGGCGCGCGACATGGTGCAGTTCGTCGATAAGGGCCGCGGCGTGCTGGTGCTCACCGACATCTTCGGCGCGACCCCTTCCAACGTCGCCCTGAAGCTGCTCGAACCCGGGCGCATCGAGGGCGTGGCCGGAGTCAATCTGCCGATGCTGCTGCGCGCGCTCAACTATCGCGAGAAGGACATGAAGACCCTGGTGACCAAGACCGTCGCCGGCGGCCGCGACGGCATCATCAACATGCTCAAGCACTGAGACCCATGCCCAGGGTCGAGACCGAGATCGTCAACAAGCTGGGCCTGCACGCGCGCGCCTCGGCCAAGCTCACCCAGCTCGCCGGCAGCTTTCCCTGCGAGGTGTGGATGGAGAGGAACGGCCGGCGCATCAACGCCAAGAGCATCATGGGGGTGATGATGCTGGCCGCCGGCAAGGGCTCGCACGTGATGATCGAGACCGAGGGCGAGCGCGCCGACGAGGCGATGACGGCGCTGCTGGCGCTGATCGCCGACAAGTTCGGGGAGGGGCAATGACCGCACCAATCCTCACTGCGCGGCCGGCGGCCGCGGCGGCCCGTGCAGAGGCGGCGGCGTGAGCTTCGTCCTGCACGGCTTGGCGGTCTCGCCGGGCATCAGCATCGGCCGCGCCAGCCTGATCTCGCACGCCACGCTGGAGGTGGCGCAGTACCAGGTCAAGGAGCGCGACGTCGAGGCCGAGCTCGCCCGCTTCGATGCGGCGCTCGGCGCGGTGCGCAGCGAGCTGGACACGCTCAAGATCGAGGCCGGCGCCTCGCTCGGGGCGCCGGCGGAGCTCTCCGCCTTCGTCGATCTGCACGCCATGATCCTCACCGATCCGCTGCTGGCCGAGGTGCCGCGGCAGCTGATCCGCGAGCGGCGCTGCAACGCCGAATGGGCGCTGGTGCAGCAGCTGGAGCAGATCACCGCGCAGTTCGACGAGATCGAGGACGCCTACCTGCGCGAGCGCAAGCAGGACATCGTCCAGGTGGTGGAGCGGGTGCTCCGGGTGCTGCTCGGCCATCGCCGCAAGCTCAGCCGGCGCGGCCGCGACGAGGAGCTGATCATCGTCGCCCACGACCTCTCGCCCGCCGACACCATCCAGTTCAAGAAGCTCAAGATCGGCGGCTTCGTCACCGACGTCGGCGGCGCCACCTCGCACACCGCCATCGTCGCCAGAAGCTTGGCCATTCCCGCGGTGGTCGGCCTGCACCACGCCCGCAGCCTGATCCAGGAAGACGAGCTGTTGATCGTGGACGGCACGCGCGGCGTGCTGATCGTCGCGCCCGACCAGCGCGTGCTGGAGGAATTCCGGCTGCGCAAGGCCGAGCTGGAGCTGGAGCGCAGCAAGCTCCAGCGCCTGAAGACGGCGCACGCGGTGACCCTCGACGGCGAGTCCATCGACCTGTCGGTGAACATCGAGCTGCCGCAGGACATCGACAAGGTCAGGGAGGTCGATGCCGACGGCGTCGGCCTGTTCCGCACCGAGTTCCTGTTCATGAACCGCGGCGACTCGCCGAGCGAGGACGAGCAGTTCGAGGCCTATCGCTCGGTGGTCAAGGCGCTGCCGGGCAAGCCGGTGACCATCCGCAGCCTCGACCTGGGCGCCGACAAGGTCACCCGCGGCATGCGCGCCGCCGCCCGGATCGAGACCAATCCGGCGCTGGGCATGCGCGCGATCCGCTACTGCCTGGCCGAGCCGCAGCTCTTCCTGGTGCAGTTGCGCGCCATCCTGCGCGCCTCGCACTACGGCCGCGTGCGCCTGCTGGTGCCGATGCTGGCGCACGCCCACGAGATCGAGCAGACCCTGGTGATGCTCTCGCTGGCCAAGACGCAGTTGGCCGAGGCCAAGGTGAAGTTCGACGAGCGCATCGAGGTCGGCGGCATGATCGAGATCCCCGCCGCGGCGCTGGCGCTAGGGCCCTTCTTGAAGCGCCTGGATTTCCTCTCGATCGGCACCAACGACCTGATCCAGTACACGCTGGCGATCGACCGCACCGACGAGTCGGTGGCCTATCTCTACGATCCGCTGCATCCGGCGGTGCTGCGCCTGATCGCGATGACCATCGCCGCGGGCCGACGCGCCGGCCTGCCGGTGGCGGTGTGCGGCGAGATGGCGGGCGACCCGTCGCTGACCCGGTTGCTGCTCGGCATGGGCCTCACCCAGTTCTCGATGCATCCGGCGCAGTTGCTCGAAATCAAGCAGCAGGTGATGAAGAGCGACTACTCGCTGCTGCGCGGCCGCGTCGCCCGCCTGCTGCGCCAGGACGATCCGGCGCGCCTGCTGGGCATGCTGCTGAAGCTCAACGCGGCCTGAGCGGGTTTGACCGGGTTTGACTTTTTCCCCGCTCCGGGTTAATTTTCCGTCGGCGCCGATTTGAAAAATCAGCTTGCGGGCGCTTGATAAATACGGCTAAAGCGAGGGCAACCCGGTCCCGCTTCGCCGACCGGGTTTTTCTTTTTGCGGTGAATGACGGACATGACGGCAGGCGTAGGCATCGTCGCGGCGCAGCGTGCGCACTTCGACCAGCCCCTCACCCTGAGGAGCGGCGCGGTGCTGCCGGCGTTCGACCTGACTTACGAGACCTACGGCACGCTCAACGCCGCCGGCTCCAACGCCATCCTGGTCTGCCACGCGCTCTCCGGCCACCACCACGTCGCCGGACGCTACGCCGAGGATCCGGACAACGTCGGCTGGTGGGACAACATCGTCGGCCCGGGCCGGCCGCTCGACACCGAGCGTTTCTTCGTCGTCGGGGTGAACAACCTGGGCGGCTTCCACGGCTCGACCGGACCGGCGTCGAACAATCCGGCCACCGGCAAGCCCTGGGGCGCCGACTTCCCGGTGGTCACGGTCGACGACTGGGTCCAGGCGCAGGCGCGGCTCGCCGACCACCTGGGCATCGGCACCTGGGCGGCGGTGATCGGCGGCAGTCTGGGCGGCATGCAGGCGCTGCAGTGGGCGGTGAACCTGCCCTCCCGGGTGCGCCACGCGCTGGTGATCGCCGCCGCGCCCAAGCTCACCGCGCAGAACATCGCCTTCAACGACGTCGCCCGCCAGGCGATCATCACCGACCCCGATTTCCACGGCGGCCACTACTACGAGCACGGCGTCCGGCCGCTGCGCGGCCTGCGCCTGGCGCGCATGTTGGGCCACATCACCTATCTCTCCGACGACCAGATGGCGGAGAAATTCGGCCGGGTGCTCCGAAGCGGCGCCTTCTCCTTCGGCTACGGCGTCGAGTTCGAGATCGAGTCCTACCTGCGCTACCAGGGCGACAAGTTCGCCGGCGTCTTCGACGCCAACACCTACCTGCTGATGACCAAGGCGCTCGACTACTTCGATCCGGCCCACCACTTCGACGGCGACCTGGCCCGGGCGCTGGCGCCGGCGACGGCGAAGTTCCTGGTGGTGTCCTTCACCACCGACTGGCGCTTCGCGCCGTCGCGCTCGCGCGAGATCGTCAATGCGCTGCTGAAGAACGAGCAGGACGTCTGCTACGCCGAGATCGATTGCAACTACGGCCACGATTCCTTCCTGATGGTCGATCCGCAATACCACGCGCTGGTCCGCGCCTACCTGGATAGGGTGTCCCCATGAATACCCGCGACCGCCCCGACTTCCAGGTGATCGCCAGCTGGGTGCAGCCGGGCGAGCGCGTGCTCGATCTGGGCTGCGGCGACGGCGCGCTGCTGAAGCTGCTGATCGAGGCGCGCGGCGCCCGCGGCTACGGCATCGAGATCGACGACGCCAACGTGCTGGCGGCGGTAAAGAACGGCATGAACGTGATCCAGAGCGACCTGGAGGCCGGGCTCTCGGGCTTCGAGGACGCCTCCTTCGACCACGTGGTGCTGTCGCAGACGCTGCAGGCGATGCGCCACACCGAGGCGATCGTCTACGAGATGCTGCGCGTCGGCCGCGAGGCGGTGGTGTCCTTCCCCAACTTCGGCTACTGGAAGCACCGGATGGACATCCTCCAGGGCCACATGCCGGTGTCCGAAGGCCTGCCCTACCAGTGGTACGACACGCCCAACATCCACCTGTGCACCATCGACGACTTCGACGCCTTCTGCGCCAAGCGCAACATCGCGGTCAAGGAGCGCAGGGTGTTCGACGAGGGCCGGCTGATCACCGAGGAGCAGAATTTCCTCGGCAGCCTGGCCGTGTACCGCATCACCCGGGGTTAGCGGCTTGACCCTCCCGCCCTGGCTGCGTGTCTTGTTCACGCGGCGCATGCTGATCTGCGTGTTCACCGGTTTCTCCTCCGGCCTGCCGCTCTACCTGCTGTTGAACCTGGTGCCGGCCTGGCTCTACACCCAGGGCGTGAGCCTGAAGGCGATCGGCGCCATGACCCTGATCCAGCTGCCCTACACCTGGAAGTTCCTCTGGTCGCCGCTGGCCGACCGTTATCCGCTGCCCGGGGGTCTGGGCCGCCGCCGCGGCTGGATGCTGGCGGCGCAGGCGGGGCTGCTCGCGAGCATCGGCGGCCTGGGCGGCCTGTCGCCGCGAGCCGACCTGGAATCCATCGTGGCGCTGCTGCTCCTGATCGCGCTGCTCTCGGCCACCCAGGACATCGCGCTCGACGCCTTCCGCCGCGAGATCCTGCCCGACGCCGAGCTGGGCCTGGGCAACTCGGTGCACGTCAATGCCTACCGCATCGCCGGCCTGGTGCCCGGCTCGCTCGCGCTGATCCTGGCCGACCGGCTGCCCTGGTCGCAGGTGTTCTGGATCACCGCGCTGTTCATGCTGCCGGGCATGGCGATGACGCTCGCCGTGCGCGAGCCGGCGATCGCCGCCGGTCCGGCAAGGACGCTGCGCGATTCGGTGGTCCTGCCCTTCCGCGAATTCATCGGCCGCGCCGGGCTGCGCCGGGCGCTGTTGATCCTCGCCTTCATCTTCCTCTACAAGCTCGGCGACAGCCTGTGCACCGCGCTGGCCACGCCCTTCTATCTGGGCATGGGTTACACCAAGACCGAGATCGGCCTGGTGGCCAAGAACGCCGGGCTGTGGCCGGCGGTGATCGGCGGCTTGGCCGGCGGCCTGTGGATGGTGCGGCTGGGCATCAACCGCGCGCTGTGGCTGTTCGGCGCGGTGCAGCTCTTGTCCATCCTCGGCTTCGCCGCGCTGGCCTGGGCCGGGCCGCAGTCGGCGATCGGCGCGCCCCAGTTGCTGGCCCTGGCGGCGGTGATCGGCGCCGAGGCGCTCGGCGTCGGTCTGGGCACCGCCGCCTTCGTCGCCTTCATCGCCCGTTCCACCCATCCGCTCTACACCGCCACCCAGCTCGCGCTATTCACCAGCCTGGCCGCGGTGCCGCGCGCCTTCGTCAATTCCACCGCCGGCCTGCTGGTCGACCGCCTGGGCTGGCTCGGCTTCTTCCTGCTCTGCGCCGCGCTCGCCCTGCCGGGCATGCTGCTGCTCCCCGCCGTCGCGCCCTGGAAGAACCGGTCGACGGAAGAGCGTCGTTCATGCTGAATATCCTGTCCGTCACCGGTCCCATCGACATCGTCATTTTTCTCGGCTGGGCGACGACGCGCACCGGTCTGTTCAGCAGGGCACGCCCGGACGGGGAAAATTATTTCCCGGACGGCTCAACCTTTTCAGCGCTCGTCCGTTAGATCAAGTGTGGTGCCCAATTTCAGGGAGACCGAAAATGGTGATCGTCATGAATACGGACAGT
>JAJZPJ010000121.1 GCA_021811225.1 Pseudomonadota bacterium | reverse complement strand
GTCGACCACCAGCAGCTTCGGTGCGGCCATCAGCGCGCGGGCGATCGCGCACATCTGCTGCTCGCCGCCGGACATGCTGCCGGCGATCTGGGTGCGGCGCTCCTTCAGGCGCGGGAAGAGCTGATAGGCGCGCTCGAAGATCTGCGCCGGACGCGACACCAGCACCAGCACCAGCAGACCGAAGCCGATCACATCCGTGTAGGTGGGGCCGATGTAGAGCGCGGTCAGCGCTTCGGCAATGCCCAGGGCGATTATATAGCATCGGAATATGCCTTTCGTCGCCTAAAATATACCGTCAGTCATATGCACTTGCGCGGCAAGATAACTGCCTTATGCTGACCGTCGAGCGTCGTCGTCAAGAACGGGCGCATGGTGGAAATGGCAGATGAAAGCAAAGACTCAAAGAGGTTTCACCCTGATCGAAATCATGGTGACGGTCGCCATCGTGGCGATCCTGGCGGCCATCGCGCTGCCCAGTTACACCGCCTACGTCCAGCGCGGCAAGATCGGCGAGGCCATCTCCAATCTCGCCGCGATGCACGTGAACATGGAGCAGTACTTCCTGGACAACAACACCTACGCCAACGGTCCGTGCACCACGCCGCCCACCGGCACCTACTTCACCTACAGTTGCACCATCCCCTCTCCCACCACCTACACGATCAAGGCCACCGGTATCGCCAGCCAGGGCATGAGCGGCTTCACCTATTCCATCGATCAGGCCAACAATCAGCAGACCATCGCCTTCCCCGGCGCCAGCGGCCTGCCCGCCTCCTGCTGGTACACCAAGTCCAGCGGCTGCTGAACTGCGAGGGGACGAAGGTGGGCAGACAGGGCGGCGTGACGCTGATCGAACTGATGACCGGACTGGCCATCACCGCCTTGCTGCTCTTGATCGGCGCGCCGGCGCTGACCACCTTCATCCAGAACAACCAGATCCGCACCGCCGCCGAATCGATCCTGGGCGGCCTGCAACGGGCGCGCGCCGAGGCGATCAAGGACAACAATCTGGCCTACTTTTCCCTGACCACCAGCATCGACGACAGCTGCGCCGTGTCGGCAGCCGGGCCCGACTGGGTGCTGAGCAGCAGCGATCCCACCGCCGCCTGCGGCAGCGGCGCCCAGGTGATCCAGAAGCAGGGGGCGAGCGGCACGCCCAACGTCGTCGTCGCGGCAACGCAGAACACCGTGGCGACGAGCGGGCAGATCGTCTTCAATGGTTTCGGGCGGGTGACGCCGGTTCAATCCTACGACACCGACATCGACCTCACCAACCCCACCGGCGGCAACTGCGGCACGGGTTCCTCCGACATGCGCTGCCTGCGCGTGGTGGTCAGCCCGTCCGGCACGGTCCGGCTGTGCGATCCGAACGTGGCCTACTCGCTGACCAATTCCCAGGGATGCTGACGTGATGCGCGCCATCGGCCGGGCCGCCATGCCTCCTCCGCCAAACGCCTCAACGCGAGCGCAGGGCGGCTTCGTGCTGCTCGAAGCGCTGATCGGCATCCTCATCTTCGCCGTCGGCGTGCTCGCGGTGGTCGGCCTGCAGGCGATGTCGATCAAGGACGTCGCCGACGCCAAGTACCGCACCGACGCCGCGCTCCTGGCCAACGAATTGATCAGCGACGCCTGGGTCGGCAGCAAGAATTTCGCCACCATGCAGGCCGCCTACAATAGCCCGAGCGGCAGCTACTACACGACCTGGGCCGGCGACGTGGCGGCCCAGTTGCCCGGCGTCACCGCCTCGACCAATGCGCCGACGGTCCTGATGGCGCAGACGAATCCGGCCAGCCCCATCGAGATGACGGTCACCGTCCATTGGCAGTTGCCCGGACAGAGCGCGCACAGCTACAGCACCGTGACCGAGCTGAACTGCACCGTCTCCAACGGCAGCGCCTGCTCATGGTGAGGATCATGACCCGACAGCGCGGCTTCTCCCTGATCGAGATCCTGGTCGGCCTGATCATCGGCCTGATCGGCGTCGTGGTCATCATGCAGATGCTGGAACTGAGCGAGCACCAGAAGCGCACCACGCTCTCCGGCGGCGATGCCCAGATCAACGGCACCCTGGGCCTCTACAGCCTGTCCCAGGATCTGCGTCTGGCCGGTTACGGCTTCGCCTCGGCCAATGTCCTGAACTGCACCGTCAATGTCTACAACAGCGCGCGTGCGGCCCAGAACTTCAGCTTCACCGCGGCGCCGGTGGTCATCGACCCGCCCGGAATACCGACCGGCGATGCCGGCAGCGACGTCATCCAGGTCGCCTACGGCAACAGCAACGGGGTGGTCGAGGGGGTGACGCTGGCGACCAACAGCAGCTTCCCGACCATCGGCTTGAACAACGTCGCCGCCCTCTCGCCGAACGACTTCATCGTCCTGTCGGAGACCGGTAAAGCCTGCTGGCTGGGGCAGATCACCCCGACCACGCCCGCCTCCACCTCGGTCATCAGCACCGCCGCCAACCAGTGGAATCCGGCCGCCGGCCCCGGCGTCACCTACAGCAGCGCCGCCAACCTGTTCGACCTGGGCCAGGCGCCGCAGGTCTACGTCTATGCGGTGAGAAACGGCAACCTGACCCGCTGCGACATGTTGAACAGCCCGTGCGAGGACGCCACGAAAGCGACGATCCCGCCCGACCCGACGGTGTGGCCGACGATCACCGCCGGCATCGTCGGCCTGAAGGCCAGCTACGGTCGCGACACCGCGGCCGGCTCGCTCACGACCGGTCCCGACATTCCGGACACCTGGGACCAGACCAGCGTTGCCGCCGACGCCACCGACAATCCGGCCAACGCCTGTTCCTGGGCGCGCATTCCGGCGGTGGCGGTGGCCCTGCTGGCGCGCAGCAACCAGTACCAGCAGACCGCCGTCACCGCGACCGTGCCGACCTACCGGGTCGGCGCCGGCGGCAGCTTCAACCTCTCCGGCATCCCCAACTGGGGGAACTACCGCTACAAGGTTTTCCAGACGCTGATCCCGCTGCGCAACGTTCTCTGGATGGACAAGACCGGATGTTGAACCGAGCCCAACGTCGCCCGCCGCTACCGCGCCGCCAGCGCGGGGTGATCCTGATGATCGCCCTGATCGTGCTGGTGGTGATGACGCTCGCCGCCCTGGCCCTGCTGCGCTCGGTCGATACCGCGACCCTGGTGGCCGGCAACGTCGCCTTCCAGCAGTCGGCGGCCATGTCCGGCGACGCCGGCATCGAGGCGGCGGTGGCGGATCTGGTCGCCAGTTCCACCTCGACCGCCAGCCCGACCGCGCCCTACGATCTCGACGGCACCAGCTACGCCGGCAACGCGGTGCCCGGCGCCACCGCCGGCTATCTCGCCAACGGCCTCAATCCGCAGTATTACGCGCCCGACAGCGCATCCGTGTCGCCGGCCACCTGGACGGCGCTGTGGACTTATCTCAGCGGCCTGGGCCTGACCAAGACCCTGCCCGCAGACAGCGCCGGCAATACCGTCTCCTACGTGATCCATCGGCTGTGCACCACCACCGGGTCGCCCACCAGCGCGGGCATGAGCTGCGTCACCTCGGTCTCGGGCGGCGCCAGCTCGTCGAGCAAGGGCGCGGGCAGCGTCTCCCTGTTCGGCTCGACCCAGGTCTATTACCGCATCACCGCGCGCACCCAGGGGCCGCGCGGCACCGTGAGCTTCGTCCAGGCCGTGGTGGCGATGTGACCAACCCCTTCCGGGAGAACGACATGCGCATTCGTGAGCACTTCCTGAACCTGGCCTCGGCGGCGCTGGTGTCCTTGGCGGCATTGGCGTTTCCCGCCGGCAACGCCCAGGCGGCGCTGACCGACCTGTCCACCACGCCGCTGGTCAACTCTTCCAACACCGTGGTCAAGCCCAACATCATGTACGCGCTCGACGACTCGGGCAGCATGAGCTGGGACTACGTTCCCGACTACGTCTCCTCGGGCCGATACTGCAAGACCGGCAGCGGCAGTCTGACCAACTGCCGCCTGGGCGATCCGCCCTACAACGAAGCCGACTTCAACGGCGTCGCCTACAATCCGGCGGTCACCTACACGCCGCCGGTCAATGCCGACGGCACCAGCTTCCCGAGCATGGGCTCGCCCTGGACCTCGGTGCCGGTCGACGGCTTCGGCGTGCAGAGTCGTTCCACCCTCAATCTCACCAGCGCCTATCCCGGCCGGGAGTGGTGCACCGACACGAGCTATACCAACTGCGTCGCCGACAGCGACTACACCTATCCGAACAGTACCTACGCTTACGCCAGGACGATCACCGGCGCGCCCTACTATTACACCATCGTGCCGCAGCAATACTGCACCGCCGCCGATCTCAGGAACTGCACCAACTCCGCCGTGCCCACCGGCAGCTACACCTATCCCGCCCGGATCCGCTGGTGCACCGACAGCACGCTCGCCAGCTGCCAGGCCACCCAGGCCGGCGCCTACCAGACGCTCAACATCTACGGCGCCACCTCGGGCGGCAATTCTGCGATTGCCGAAGTCCTGGCCACAGTCACATTCACGATCAAGAAGCTGTATTCAGGCGCGAACATCGGCAGCATCAAGATCAACGGCGTCGAGATCCTCGGCTCGACCGCCAGCGGAGCCAACATCGGCGCGCTGGCCGCCAGCGTCGTCAGTCTCGCCGGCAGCTACGCCTCCTCGCCCGAATACACGGTCAGTTGCTCGGGCAATTGCGCCAGCGGCGGCCGGGGGTGGGCGACGATCACCGTCACCGCGCTGCCCGGCACCGGCGCCAGTCCCAACGGCTGGCCCTTCTCGATCGCTTACGCCAAACTCAGTCTCTCCCTGCCCTCGCCCTCGGTGATCGGCGGCGGCGTCACCGCGGTCGCGGCGACGCCGGGCACGGGCATCCCGGCGGCGACCTTCCAGCGCGTCGACATCGTGCCGACCACGACCAGCTATCCGAAAGCCGCGACGCGCACCGACTGCGCCGGCGCCACCTGCAGCTATGCGGAGGAGATGACCAACTTCGCCAACTGGTACGCCTACTACCACACCCGCATGCAGATGATGAAGACCGCGGCCGGGCTGGCCTTCTCGGGCATCGACAGCCGCTACCGCGTCGGCTACATGTCGATGAACAACAACACCGGCAGCGACCTCCTCAACATCGCCGACTTCGACGCGACGCAAAAGGCCAACTGGTACGCCAAGTTCTACGCGGCGAATCCCGGCAACAGCACGCCGCTGCGCTCCCTGCTCTCGGTGGCCGGCAGGATCTACGCCAAGGACATCGCGAGCTACAACGGCCAGGCGGTCGCCGATCCGATCCAGTATTCCTGCCAGCAGAACTTCACCATCCTGTCGACCGACGGCTACTGGAATTCCGGTTCCTGCAACAACGGCAGCGCCGGCTGCATCAACAGCGGCGCCGGCTCGATCATCGGCGGCGGCGCCGTCGGCAACTACGACAACAACGTCACCGCCACGCCGCGCCCGCAGTTCGACGGCGGCGCCGCGACCAACGCCAGCGGCACCCTGGCCGACGTCGCCGAGTACTACTACATGACCGACCTGCGCCCGGCCGGCTCGATCGGCGCGCTGGGCACCGACGTGTCCCAGGACAACGTCCCGACCAACGCCAAGGACACCGCCACGCATCAGCACATGACCACCTTCACCCTGGGCCTGGGCGCGCCCGGCGACATGAGCTATTCGCCGAGCTACGAGACCGACACCTCGGGCGACTTCTACAACGTCAAGGTCGGCACGGTCAATGACGCCAATTCGAATCCCTGCCCCTGGTCGGCGGCCAGCAGCCCCTGCAACTGGCCGGTGCCCTCATCGGATCAGCCCAGCGCCATCGACGATCTGTGGCACGCGGCGGTCAATGGCCGGGGCAGCTACTACAGCGCCGCCAATCCGGCCTCGCTGTCCACCGGCCTGGCCGACGCCCTGGCCGGGGTCAGCGCCCGCGTCGGCGCGGCGGCGGCGGCCACCACCAGCAATCCCAACGTCACCTCCGGCGACAACTTCGTCTTCAGCTCGACCTTCACCACCGTCGACTGGACCGGCGAACTGGTGCGCCAGCAGATCGATCTGACCACCGGCGCGATCGCCCCGACCATCGACTGGTCGGCGCAGGCGCTGCTCGACGCCAAGGCCTACACCGCGCGCAACATCTACACCTTCGATCCCTCCGCGGCGAACAAGCGCAAGGCCTTCAGCTGGAGCACGCTGACCTCGGCCCCCAGCGCGCTGGTGGCGGTGCCCGAGCAGAGCTACTTCGACAACACCACCGCCGCGGCCCTGTCCCAGTACCCGACGCTCACCGCCACCCAGCAGGCGGCTCTGGGCGGCGCCAATCTGGTCGATTACCTGGACGGCGACCGCAGCAACGAGGGCACGCTGTACCGCACCCGGACCCACGTCCTGGGCGACATCGTCTCGGCCGAGGCGGTGTATGTCAAGGCGCCGGTCTACAACTACGTCGATGCCGGCTACAGCGCCTTCAAGACCGCCAACACCAACCGCGAGGGCATGGTCTATGCGGCGGCCAACGACGGCATGCTCCACGCCTTCGACGCCACCACCGGCCAGGAGCAATGGGCCTACGTGCCCTCGATCGTGATGCCCAACCTGTACAAGCTCGCCGACGTCGATTACGGCACCAATCACCGCTACTTCGTCGATGGCACGCCGACCTCGGGCGACGCCTATTTCAACGGCGCCTGGCACACCATCCTGATCGGCGGACTGAACGCCGGCGGCCGCGGCTACTACGCGCTGGACATCACCGACCCGGCCAATCCGACCGTGCTCTGGGAATTCACCTCGAACACCTCGGCGGGCAGCGGCTACGTCTCCGACGCCGATCTGGGCTACAGCTACGGCAATCCGGTGATCGCCAAGAAGCGCGACGGCACCTGGGTGGTGATGGTGACCTCCGGCTACAACAACGTCTCTCCCGGCGACGGCGTCGGCTACCTCTACGTGTTGAACGCCCAGACCGGCGCCATCATCAGCAAGATAGCCACCGGTGTCGGCGACACCAATACCGCCGCACCGACCACCTCGGCCTCGCCCACCGGCTGCGTCACCTCGGCCAACGGCCCGAGCGGCCTGGCCCGGATCAACGCCTGGGCGGACAACGCCGACGCCGACGACACCGCGACCCAGGTCTATGGCGGCGACCTGTACGGCGACCTGTGGCGCTTCGACATCAACGGCCCCTACGTCGACAGCTCGGGCGTGACCCAGGACATCGGCAATCCCGGCATCGACGCCTTCCAGCTGGCCTCCTTCCGCAGCAGCTCTGGCGCCTGCGTCCAGTCGGTCACCGAGAAGCCGGAGCTGGGGCTGGTGGGCACGACCGACATGGTCTATGTCGGCACCGGGCGCTATCTGGGTGCCAGCGACATCGGCAACCTGACGCCGCAGTCCTTCTACGCGGTCAAGGATCTGCTCGGCACCGTGGGCTACGGCACCAGCTTCAAGAGCAACGCGGTGCAGCAGATCCTGACCGACACCACCAATCCGGTGACCGGCGCCAGGATCCGCACCAGCACCAGCAACAGCGTCGATCTCACCACCAAGAACGGCTGGTACATCGATTTCCCTGCGACCGGGGACACGCCGCCGACGGTCGAGATCAGCGACACCGACCCGGCGCTGGCGCTGGGCACGCTCACCTTCACCACCAACGTGCCCAACGGCAGCGCCTGCTCGGTGGGCGGCTACAGCTTCGAGTACTTCCTCGACTACAAGACCGGCGCGCCGATCACCTCCAGCACCTACCCGGCCAACACCGCCGGCGTCGAACTGGGTCAGGCGCTGGCCACCCGGCCGGTGATGGTGCGCCTGCCCAACGGCGTCGTGGTGAGCCTGACCAAGCTCTCCGACACCTCGACCGCGGTCACCAACGTGCCGACCTCGAGCAGCACCCTGGGGGCGAGACGGGTCTCCTGGCACGAGCTGCTGGACAACCA
>JAJZPJ010000120.1 GCA_021811225.1 Pseudomonadota bacterium | reverse complement strand
CCGGCACCCTCGGCGATACCGCCCTCGCCCAGGCAGACCTGGGCGACGTCGGGCGCGTCGGCCACCATGGTGAACACGATCTTCGCGTGCCTGGCCACTTCTGCGGCGCTGACGTGGGCATGGGCGTCGATCTCGCGGAACGGCTCGAGCGTCGCCGGCCGCCTCGCCCAAAGATGCAGCCGGTGGCCGGCTCGAGCCAGATGCAGCGCCATGGGCCGCCCCATCAGTCCCAATCCGATGACTCCGATTTCCATATTGCCCTCCGAGTTGGTAGCAGGCGCTAGCACTGCTGCGCAGCACGAGTATTGTGGGTTATCGCCGGGTAAGCGCTTCCGGCGATAATGACGGACACTAGCCGCCGACCGCCTTCTGGATCAGCGGCACCAGGTGCGCGGGCAGCTTGATCTTCGACAACGCCGCCTCGTGTCCGGCCGGGGACATCTTCTTCCAGGTCTTCCTCAGGATGTCCAGCCACTTCGCCTCGTCGTACTCCGGGTGCTGGGCGGCGAAGGCGGCGAGATAGTGCTCGATGAACACCAGGTCGACCACGTCCTCCATCATCTGGGTTTCAGGATTGACCTTGAGGCCGCGTTTGCCGACGACCTTCTGCACCCGCGCTATCATCTCGTCGTCGTAGCCGGCCTCCTTCATCAGGCGGCCGGCGGTGTCGGCGTGGAAGCGGTACAGGGTGGTGCGCCAGAACTGGTAGCCCTGGGGCGTCATCGGATAATCCTTGCGGGGAATTTTCCAGCGCTGGATGTGCTGGCTGCGCACCGCCAGACGCACCGCCTCGGGGGCATCGGGTGCGAAACGTTCGAGCATCTCGCTCATGCGCTGGGCGTAGAGCAACTCCTTGGGATATTGCCGGCCCGCTTCGGTCTCGAGGTTCGGATCCTCCCTGTTGGCGGCATCGAACAGCTCGACGGCTCGGGCATAGCGCTCCAAGTTGGCGATCATCGGTCATCCCCCGGCGTGAAAGACCGCATTATATCGCCACCCTTGCGGCTGCCGAACGACAGCTCAGGCGCAGCCTGTGCCGCTGGTTTCCTTCACTCCCAGCTTCTTGAGGATGATGTCGAGCGGGCAGAACTTGGTGAAACCGCTCTGAAACAGGTTGAAGCCGACGAACAGGGTGAATAACAGCCAATATTTGTTCACGAAGAGCGGACTCGCCTCGACGCCCAACGCGAGCGAGAGCACGACGAAGAAGCCGGCGACGATACGGACGATTTGATTGACGGTCATGGTTTTTCCTTGGCGAATCAGGTGGGTGAATGCGGGGCGTCCTGTTCTGCGCGCGCCGCCGCCATGCGGCGATGCATCGCCACGTAGTAGAGCACCGGAATCAGGACCAGGGTCAGCAGGGTGGACACGAAGATGCCGAAGATCAGGGCCAGCGCCAGGCCGTTGAAGATCGGATCGTCGAGGATGAACAAGGCGCCGAGCATGGCCGCCAGGCCGGTCAGCACGATCGGCTTGGCGCGCACGATCGCCGACTGGATCACCGCCTCGGCGAAATCGACGCCGTCGGCCACCTGCTCGTTGATGAAATCGACCAGCAGGATCGAGTTTCGGACGATGATCCCCGCCAGCGCGATCATGCCGATCATCGAGGTGGCGGTGAATTGGCTGCCCCACAAAGCGTGACCGGGCATCACGCCGATGACGGTGAGCGGGATCGGCGCCATGATGATCAAGGGCACCAGATAGGATTTGAACTGCGCCACCACCAAGAGGTAGATCAGGATCAGGCCGACCGCATAGGCGATGCCCATGTCGCGGAAGGTCTCATAGGTGATCTGCCACTCGCCGTCCCACTTCAGGCTGTAGCCGGCGTAAGGGTCCTTGGGTTGCCTGATGAAATACTCGCCCAGCTTGCCGCCCGCCCCCGGGATGCCGGCCAGGGACATGTCATGCGTCCTGGCGCGGATATCGAACATGCCGTAGATCGGCGAGTCTATTTTCCCGCCCATGTCGCCGAAGACGTAGACCACCGGCAGCAGATCCTTATGGTAGATCACCTGTTCGCGCCGGACGTGCTCCACATCGACCAGATCCGAGATCGGCACCAGCTTGCCGTCGCGCGCGCGCACCCTCAACTTCAACAGTTGACCGACCGAGTTCTGCTGCTCCGCCGAGAGGGTGATGCGCACCGGGATTTCATATTTGGACTCGCCGTTATGCACCGGCGTCACGTTCTCGCCGGACAGACCCATGCCCACCACGTCGACGATGTCCTGCTGCGCCACGCCGGCCAGGGCGGCCTTGCTCTGCGAGACGTGCAGCACCACCTTGGGCGCTACCGCATCGATGCTGCTGTCGATGCCGATGATGTCGGGCGTGGCTTGGAACTGCGCCAGCACCTTCTTCGCCACCGCGACCTGGCCGGCGTAGTCCGGGCCGTAGATCTCGGCCACGATCGGCGAGAGCACGGGCGGGCCGGGCGGAACCTCGACCACCGTAGCCCTGCCGCCGTATTTATGGGCGATCTGGGCGATCCTGGCGCGTACCGACATCGCTATATCGTGGCTCTGGCGCTCGCGCTGATGGATGTCGGTGAGGTTGACCTGGATGTCGCCCAGCTCCGGACTGGCGCGCAGATAGTACTGACGCACCAGGCCGTTGAAATTGATCGGGCTGGCGGTGCCGGCGTAGGCTTCGTAGTCGCTCACTTCCGGCACCGTGGCCAGGTAGCCGCCGATTTCGTGGAGCACCTTGGCGGTGTCCTCGAGCGGCGTGCCCACCGGCATGTCGAGCACGACCTGGAACTCGCTCTTGTTGTCGAAGGGCAGCATCTTCAGCACCACCAGCTTGACCGCCACCAAGGACAGCGAAAGCACGATCGCGACGAGCACGACCAGCCATAGCTTGCGCCTGGCGCGCGCCCCGGTCCGCGGATCGAGGAAGGGGGTGAGCACCCGGCGGAACAGCCGCTCGGTCTTGTTCGGGCGTTGCTCGGCAACTGGCTTGCCGTCGTGATGGGTCGCTTTCCCCTTGAGCAGCTTCAACGCCAGCCAAGGCGTGATGACGAAGGCGACGGCCAGGGAGATGAACATGCCCATCGAGGCATTGATCGGAATCGGGCTCATGAAGGGGCCCATCAGTCCGGTCACGAAGGCCATCGGCAGCAGCGCCGCGATCACCGTGAAGGTGGCGAGGATCGTCGGGCCGCCGACTTCGTCGACCGCCGCCGGGATGATCTGCCAGAGATGCTTGTCCGGTTCCCGGGTGTGCCAGCGGTGGATGTTCTCTACCACCACGATGGCATCATCGACCAGGATGCCGATGGAGAAGATCAGGGCGAACAGCGACACCCGGTTCAGGGTGAAGCCCCAGGCCCAGGAGGCGAACAAGGTCGCGGCCAGCGTCAGGCTGACCGCGGTGCCGACGATGATCGCCTCGCGCCAGCCCAGGGTGAACAGCACCAGCAACACGACGATGGAAGTGGCGAAGATGAGCTTTTCGATCAGCTTGTGCGCCTTGTCGGTCGCCGTCTGCCCGTAGTTGCGGGTGACGGTGAAATCGACGCCTTCGGGTATCACCGAGCCCTTCAGGCTGTTGGCGCGCCTGATGACTTCGGCGGCGACATCGGCGGCATTGACCCCGGGCTTCTTGGAGACGGTCAGGGTGACCGCCGGAAACTCGCCCTTGACGGCGATGTTCTTGGTCTTGGCCGCCTCCCCGGTGCCGAGCCAGACATAGTTCGTCGGCTGGTCGGGGCCGTTGATGACCTGGGCTACGTCCGCCATGAACACCGGCTTGCCCGCGTGCACGCCGACGACCAGGCGCTTGACGTCGTCGGCAGAGCTGAGATAGGTGCCGGTCTGGACCAGCACCTCCTGGTTGCCGCTGACCAGGCTACCCGAAGGCTGCGACGCGTTGGATAGCTGCAAGGCGGCCTTCAGATCCTCGGCGGTGATGCCATAGGAGTTCATCCGGTCGCTGTCCATCACCACGCGGATCACGTGGCCGGGGCCGCCGACGGTGGTGACGTCGCGCGTGCCGGGAATGCGCTTGAAATCGATTTCGGCGGCGTGGGCCACCTGTTCCAGTTGATAGGCGCTCTTGGGGGCGACGTTCTTGCTGCCCGGACTCCAGAAGGTGAGCGTAACGACCGGCACGTCGTCGATACCGACCGGCTTGATGATCGGAGCGAGCACACCGAGATCGGGCGCGACCCAATCGCGATGGGAATTGATGGTGTCGTAGAGCCGCACCAGCGCCTGGATCGGATCCTCGCCCACCAGAAACTGCACGGTGATGATCGCCATGCCCGGCCGCGACACCGAATAGACGTGGTCGATGCCGGAGATGCGCGACAGCACCTGCTCGGCCGGCGTCGCCACCAAGGATTCGACGTCCTTGACCGAGGCCCCCGGGAAGGGGATGAAGACGTTGGCCATGGTGACGTTGATCTGCGGGTCTTCTTCCTGAGGCGTCACGATCACCGCGAAGATGCCCAGCAGCAGAGCGATCAACGCAATCAGCGGCGTCATCGAGTTGCGCAGGAATAGATTGGCGATACGTCCGGATATGCCCATGAGTCGTTTGTCGCGATCTGTGGTGATGGCTCGGCGTCTGGGACCGAAGCGCTAAGCTCCGGCCGGCCCTACCGGTTCGATCCTATGCTGGCACTGACCGGATCCAGGGCGACCCGCTCGCCCGCGGCGAGCCCGGCCAGGACCTCCCGGTCGCCGCCGTCGTAGGTCTCGCCCAGGCGCACCTGACGCAAGTGCAGGCGGTTCTGGCCGTCGACGACATAGACTGCCGTGACTTCGCCCCGGTGCAGCACCGCCGAGGCGGGCACCAGCAGTTTCTTGGCGTGGCCGACGACGAAATGGACGCGCACGAACATGCCCGGCAGCGCCCCGGGAAAATTCTCGGGCAAATAGACGCGGGCGGTGACGACGTGGGTCTGGGGATCCGCGGTCGGCAGCAATTCGACCCTGCTTGCAGCGACCCAGCGACCGGTTTCCGGAAATTCCAGCTTGGCGCGGGGTTTCCGGTCCACCTCCGCCAGTTTGTACTGCGGGATGCTGGCGATGGCGCGCAACGCCCTCGGGTCGAAGACGCTGATCAGGGGAAGGCCCGGGCTGGCCATGTCGCCGGTCTCGACCAGCCGCTGGGCGACGATGCCCGTCAGCGGCGATTTTATCGTGGCATAGCTGGCTGCCGCGCCGGCCTGGCCGGCGGCGGCCTTCGCGCTCTTGAAGTCGGCTTCTGCCTTGTCGTAAGCCGCCTGACTCAGGAACTTCTGCCGGTAGAGATTCTGCGTCCGCTCGAAATTGGCGCGCGCATTGGCCAGTTGCGCCTGGGCGCCCGCCAGATTCTGCGTCGCCTCGCGCGCATCGATCTTCATCAGCACTTGCCCGGCCGAGACATGCTGGCCGGCATCGACACGCGCAGCGAGTATCCGGCCCTGCACCTGCGCCGCAACCGTGGCTTGCCGGACGGCCTCGAGGACCGCTTCGGCCGGGTAGCTCACTTCCACCTCGCGCAGTTCCACCAAACCGGTGACGGGAGGCAGGGCCTGGGCCAGCGACGGTACCAGGCACAAGGCGAGCGACAACAAGAAGGGGATGTTTTTCATAGTGTATTATTATATTCTTATATACGAATACTTCAAGCCCCCGCCGACAACGCATAATCGGCGATCGCGGCAACCACGCTGGCGGCCTCGCCGATCGGCGTCGCCACCCGGACCGTCAGCCCGGCGTGGCGTGCCCTGGCGGCGTCCAGGAGCGCCGGCAGATCGCGCTTGGTGTGTCCGGTCTGGGCCATGAACATGGGCACGATGGTGATCTCGCGCTGACCGTCCGCCACCAGGGAGGCGATGGCCTCGGGCAGCGTGGGCGCGATGAATTCGAGGAACGCCGCCTCGACCCGAATTTGCGGCCGACGCGCCAGCATGACGGCACGGATGGCGAGAATGGGCTGGGCCCAGTCGGGATTACGGGCGCCGTGGGCGAACAGAATGATGGCCTTCATGTTGCCTCCAATATTCGAGATTGTATATCCAGAGGCGATGAAGGCTGTTGTGAAATCCGGATCAGTGCACCTTGATATTGGCGACCGAACCGGTCGGCGGCATCTTGTGGGGCGCGTCGGGATGCCAGCCGAGCAGCGCCAGCATGAAGAAGAAGCCGACCACGTAGGCGAAGGTCACATGCCAGCCTTGACGCAACCACAGGCGCACCGACTTGGCCTCGGGAAACATGTTGGACAAGGCCACGCCGGCCGAGGAGCCGAACCAGACCATCGAGCCGCCGAAGCCTACCGCATAGGCCAGGAAGCCCCAGTCGTAGCCCCCTTGTCTCAGCGCCAAGGCGGTCAGCGGGATATTGTCGAAGACGGCCGAGACGAAGCCCAAGCCCAGCGCGGTGTGCCAAGAAGCCAACGGCAGACGCTCGACCGGCATCATCGAGGCACAGGTCACCAGGGAGAGCAGAAAAATCGAGCCCTTGAAGGTCTCGGGCAATACTTCCCAGTCGGGCCGACGCAGGCCGACGGTGAGCAGGATCGCCAGCCATACCGCCACGCCGATGAAGGGGAAGCTGCCGGAGAAGGATTCGAATTCGGTATTCACCACCACGTTGGTGATGATGGCAAACATCAGGATCAGAACGACGATGCCGAGCCTGGCCCGGTCGACCCGGGTGTGGCCGTGGGCATCCTTGAGTATCGGCGAATAAGCGTGCTGCTGCTTGGCGGCGATGACGCCGACGATACACAGCGCCACGACGGCTGCAGCATAGGCATCGAAAACGATGAGCGGTTTGACGCCGTCTATCCACATCATGGTCGTGGTCGTATCGCCGACCACGCTGCCCGAGCCACCGGCGTTCGAGGCTGCCACGATGGCAGCGAGATAGCCGACATGCACCTTTGCCTTGAACAACTGGTGCGCCATCGCCCCGCCGATCAGCGCGGCGGCGATGTTGTCGAGGAAGCTGGAGAGCACGAACACCATGACCAGAAGCATGAAACCGCCCCTCCAATCGTCGGGCAGGTATTTCGGCAGCACCACCGGGACATGGCTCTTCTCGAAATGGCGCGAGAGCAGGGCGAAGCCCATCAGCAAGCAGAACAGGTTGGCGAGCATCACCCATTCATGACCGAGATGGCCAAGCACGTTGAAACCGGTGAACGACAACTTGTAGAGCGTGATGGTCGCCAGCCCGGTCAGGCCGACATAGAGCGTCTTGTCGTGAAACAGCATGACGCCGATCAGCGTCAGGGCGAACAGAATGAATTCCAGGGGGATATGGGCGACAACCAGACCGGTGCCGGCATAGGCCGGCACCGCGATGAAGCTCAGCATCAATACACGAACGAGGAAACGGCCCACCCTTCTCTCCTCCCCGGATTCAGCCCAGATTCTAGCAGCGACGTCGGGGAAACCGCCCCCTATTGGTCGCGGACGACGATGACATGGACCCGGTAGGGGCCGTGGGCGCCGAGCACGATGGTCTGCTCGATGTCGCCGGTGCGCGACGGACCCGAGACGAAATTGACCGCGCGCGGCAGTTCGCCGAGCTCGCTTCGCGCCAGATCCCAGGCTTCCTCCATGCCGGCCACGATGCGCCCAACCGGAACGACGGCGATATGCGTCTCGGGTAACAGGCTCGTGACCGCCGGGGTCCCGGGACCGGAACAGAGCATCAGCGTGCCGGTCTCGGCCAACGCGCAAAAACAGCCGGTGATGCCGACCAGATCGGAACCGAGCGCGGCGTGCGCCTCGACTTCGATGCCCGCATCGCTCCAGGCCAACCCGGCAAACTGCGGCCAGCACGCCGCCGAGAGCGGCAGCCCATGGCCGGCGAGGTAGCGGGCGACCAGGCGGGGACCTCCCCGAGCCTCGCGGATGCTTCTGCAAATGGCTCTCCATCGCGACTTGTCCGGATCGGGCATTTTCCTCAGTGCGGCCTAGTTGGGCGCGAATGCGGCCGAGGATGTCTGCGCGGGAACTCACGTCACGATCT
>JAJZPJ010000119.1 GCA_021811225.1 Pseudomonadota bacterium | reverse complement strand
ATCGGCCCGCACTACGACCCGATGATCAGCAAGCTGATCGTCTGGGACGAGAGCCGCGACAAGGCGCTCGCGCGCATGCTCCAGGCGCTGGCGCAATACCGCGTGGTCGGCGTCGCCAACAACGTGGGCTTCCTGTCGCGGCTGGTCGCCTGCCCGGCCTTCGCCACCGCCGATCTCGACACCGGCCTGATCGAGCGCGAGCAGGCGCTGCTCTTTCCCGCCAGCGCCGCCCCGCCGGCCCAGGCCTGGCTGATCGCGGCGCTGGCCGAGCTGCTGCGCGAGAATGCGCAGGCGCAGCACGATGCAAACGCGAGCCGGGACCCGCACTCGCCCTGGCATAGGCGCGACGGCTGGCGCGTGAACAGCGCCGCCCGGCGCACCCTGCTGCTGCGCCACGACGAGCTCGAACAGGGAATCGCCGTCGCCTACGGTGGCGATGGCGTCTACGCGCTGAGCATCAACGGACAGACCACGCAGGCCTCCGGCCAGCTCGGCGAGAACGGCCAGCTGCGCGCCGATCTCGACGGCCTGCGCCTGACCGCCACCGTGGTGGCGGCGGGCGAGCGGCGCCACGTCTTCCTGCACGGCCGGGTCCATGTCTTCGCCAGCGTCGATCCGCTCTATCACGGCCTGGAGGGCGGCGGCGGCGACGGCGGCCTTACCGCGCCGATGCCGGGCAAGGTCGTCGCGCTGCTCGCCGCGGTCGGGGCCCGCGTGGCCAAGGGCGAACCGCTGCTGATCCTGGAAGCGATGAAAATGGAGCACACTATCGCCGCGCCCGCCGCCGGCGTGGTGATGAGCTTCCGCTTCGGCGTCGGCGAGCAGGTGGGCGACGGCGCGGAACTGGTGGAATTCGAAATCGACAAGACATGACCCTACCGAGCAAAGCCAGGATCGTCGAGGTCGGGCCGCGCGACGGCCTGCAGAACGAGAAGACCCGGGTATCCACCGCGGTCAAGGTCGAGCTGATCGCCCGGCTGGGCCGGGCGGGATTGAAGTGCATCGAGGCCACCGCCTTCGTCTCGCCCAAATGGGTGCCGCAAATGGCCGACAGCGCCGAGGTGATGGCGGCCATCGAACGCCTGCCCGGCGTCGCCTACCCGGTGCTGGTGCCCAACATGAAGGGCCTGGAGGCGGCGATCGCCGCCGGCGCCGAGGAGGTCGCGGTGTTCGGCGCCGCCTCCGAGGCCTTCTCGCGGAAGAACATCAACTGCTCGATCGCCGAGAGCCTCGAGCGCTTCCGTCCGGTGGCGGAGGCGGCGCACCGGCACAACGTCAAGCTGCGCGGCTACATCTCCTGCGCGCTGGGCTGTCCCTACCAGGGCGAGGTGGCGCCCGCCGCGGTCGCGGAGGTGGCCCGCGCGCTGTTCGAGATGGGCTGCTACGAAATCTCGCTGGGCGACACCATCGGCGTCGGCACCCCGGGCAGGACCCAGGAGATGATCGCGGCGGTCGCCCGGCACGTGCCGCTGAAGAAGCTGGCCGGGCACTTCCACGACACCTACGGCATGGCCATCGCCAACATCTACGCCGCGCTGGAAATGGGCGTCGCGGTCTTCGACGCTGCTATCGCCGGCCTGGGCGGCTGCCCCTACGCCGAGGGGGCCGCCGGCAACGTCGCCACCGAGGACGTGGTCTATCTGCTGCAGGGGCTGGGCATAGCCCCCGGCATCGATCTCGCGGCGCTGGCCGAGACCGGCGCCTGGATCGCCGCCGAGCTCGGCCGGAAACCCGCCTCGAAGACGGCGCTGGCGATCCTGGCCAAGGAGAGCGCCAGGTGATCGCTTCGCCCTGCATCGACGTGTGCCAGATGGACGAGGCCAGCGGCCTGTGCCTGGGCTGCTTTCGCACCCTGGCGGAGATCGGCGCCTGGGGGGCGGCCGGCGACGACGAGCGGCTCATGATCCTCGCCGCCGTCGCCCGGCGCCGTGCCGATGCCGGGCGCGAACCAGAACACGACACCCCGGCGTGAAGCCGCGTCTGCCGCAGCAGGTCCGCGTGCTGGAGCGCGGCTGGCTCTCCTCCAACAACATCCTGCTGCTCGAGGGCGAGCGCGCCACCCTGGTAGACAGCGGCTACATCAGCCACGCGCAACAGACGCTGGCGCTGGTCCGGGAGGCCTTGGACGGCCGGCGGCTGGCGCGCATCATCAATAGCCACTCGCACTCCGACCACATCGGCGGCAACGCCACGCTGCAGCGCGCGCTGGGCTGCGCCATCACCGTGCCCGAGGGCATCGCCGCGGCGATCGCCGCCTGGGACGAGGACTTCCTGCTGCTCAAGCCCTCCGGCCAGCACGGCGACCGCTTCCGCCACGACGCGGTGATCAAAGCCGGCGAGGAATTCGAGCTCGCCGGCCTCGTCTGGCGCGCGCTGGCGGCGCCCGGACACGACATGGCGGCGCTGGTCTTCCACTGCGAGAGCGCGCGCCTGTTGATCTCGGGCGACGCGCTGTGGCGCGACGGCTTCGGCATCCAGTTCGCCGAGATCAGCGGCCAGGCGGCCGGCCTGGCGGCGACCAAAGCGACGCTGGAGGCGATCGGCCGGCTCGCGGTGGATGTCGTGATCCCCGGCCACGGCGCACCCTTCGCCGAGTTCGACGACGCCATGGCGCGCGCGCTGCAGCGCGTCGCCGCCTTCGAGCAGAATCCGGCGCGGATGGTCAGGAGCGCCATCAAGGCGCTGTTCACCTTCAACCTGCTCGAACTGGGGCGGCTGCGCCGCGACCGGCTCGCCGGCTATCTGGAGAGCATCCCCTTCTTCCACGATGCCCACGCCCGCCTGCATCAGCCGACCGCCGGTCTGGCCGAATGGCTGCTGGAAGAACTGCTCCGGGCGGGGGTGGTGAAATTGCAAGGCGACGATATCCTCCCGACGCAAACCGCCTGAGGACCGAAAATCAGGCAAAATGGCCGTCGATCGTCTGACGATCCATTTTCAGGAGAAAGAATTCAATGCGACTTGCGGCAAGAATCGCTGCCTTCCTGATGGCGCTCCTGCTCCTGGCAGGCTGTGGCGACCGGACCGACAGAGCGCGGGAGAGGGCGGCGGATAAAAAGGCCCAATCGGCACAGGTCGACGGACTGACGATGGGGCCGCCGCTCTCCGTCGCGGTCAGAAAAGGCAATCTGAAAGCGGTGGAGTCTCTGCTCGCAGCCGGAGCGGACGTCAATGCCCCCGATATCCTGGGCAGAACGGCCCTGCACGTCGCCTGCTTCTACAACCGCAAGCAGATCGCGGCGCTCTTGATCGCCCACGGCGCGGACGTCAAGGCCCGGGACTCGGACGGGCTCACGCCGCTGCACGCGGCGGTATTGGCGGCCAATCCGGAGATCGCGACCCTGCTGCTCGACAAGGGCGCCGACGTCAATGCCCAGACGGATACCGGCATGACCCCGCTGCACCTGACGGCGGCCATCGGCGGCTATCGCCTGGCCAAGCTGCTGATCGCGCACGGCGCCGACGTCAATCTCAAGGACAAGTACGGCAGGACGCCGAGATTCTACGCGTCGCGAAACGAGCACGCGGAGACCGCAGCGCTGATCAAGAAAAGCGGCGGCAAACTCTAACCGGGCTCGGGCGTCGCGGGCCGACCTACGGCTTCACGTTTCAACAGGACCGACTACTAGCCGCCCCATGGCCATCGAGCGTCGCCAACATCCGCGCTACAAGCCCGTCTCGGAACTCAAGGCGCAGGCATTCTGGCAGCTCGGTGCCGAGATTTTCCGGGACGGCGCCACGGTCGCCAATCTTTCCCTGGGGGGCTGCTCTTTGCTCGTCGATCGCTCCCCGCCGGAGGGCGCCGCCGTGATGCTGGAATTGTCGCCGCTGCCGACAGCGCCGGCGATGAAGCTGCTCTCCCGCCTGAGCGGAAGAAGCCGGATCGGCGACGCCTGGCTGATCTCCCTCTGCTTCCAACAGCTCTCGCCGCAGCTGGAGAGCCAGCTCGCCGCCGCCCTCTCGTCGGACGCCTACCGGCTGGTCGATGCGCAGCTCTCCGCCCTGTACAGGAAGCACTGGCGGGTGGAACAGTGGGCCGCCTATCTGACCGCGCAACAACTGCCGGTGATGGCACGGTCGAAGGCGGCGCTGATCGAGCTGGAAGCCCAAGGGAAGGTGTCGGGCAAGGATCTCGCCGGGCTAGCCGACACCGATCCCTTTCTCTGCCTGTGCCTGCTCAGGGAGGCGGAAAATCGACGCAGCAGCCGGCTCGGACACGAGACCACCACGCCGCTGGCGGCGGTGCTGCAGTTGGGCGAAACGGCCTTCAGGGAATTGCTGCTCGCCAGCCCGGAAACCGACGAAACCAACCAGGGCCTGGCTGCCGGCGAATCGGCCGCCGTGGTCGCCGGCCGGCTGGCGGCGGCCTGGTCGCCGGCGCGAGCCGATATCTCGCCCGACGAACTGGTGATGGCGGTGTTGCTGTCAGAAATCGGCGAGCTGATGCTCTGGCACTTCGCGCCGGAGCTGCCGCAGGCCGCGCTGGACTCCTTGGCCAGCGGCGAATCCAAGCGCTCGGCGACGGCGCAGGAGTTGAGCTGCGGCTTCAGGTTCAAGGATCTGACCTTGAAGTGCGCCGAAATCTGGAAGCTGCCCGCCATCCTGGTTCAGCTCATACGCGGCACCGACAGTCCCCGGGCCAATCTGGCCAGACTGTGCATCGATACCGCGCGCCACCTCGGCGCCGGCAGCGACAATCCGGCGCTGCCCGACGATCTGGCGGCGGCCCGGCGACTGCTGCCCGGGGCCAGCCTGGAATGGCTCGCCGCCCGCCTGATCGGCGTGGCGCAGGAAGATCAGGCGGCGCTGGTCGCCCAGGCCGAACTCGCGTTCGAACGGGGACGGCAGGCGTCACCCGGACATTCCGTCCCGGGCGGGAGCGCCTGAGCCGATCCCGCCCGTCACTCTCGATCGGCGCGGACGGCGCCCCTCTGCCGGGATTCGAAACGATCCAGGGATTTCAGGTATTCCTGATACTTCGCGTTGAACGGGTTTATTTTCCGTACCCGTTCCAGCAGTTCCCGTATCTCCGCCGTCTGCTGCTCGCCGCCGCCGTTCTTGTACATCAGTCCGAGCAGCATCCCGCACAGGTTCGTGAGCAGGGTCGCATTGTTCGGCAGCGTCTTGATCGCTTCCCGCAGCAGCAGGCTGCCCTCTTCGAATTTGCCCGCGCTGGCCAAGCGCACGCCCTGATTGTTGACATTCACGACTTCCTGCGTCAATTCGTTGATCATGGCGGCGCCGGCCTCGCCCAGTTTCTCTTGGGAAAACACCGCGCTCACCTGCTTGAGGATCTCGGCATCCTCGTGGTTGTTCTTGACCACGCTGCCCAGCAGATCCATGGCCTTGTCCTTTTCGCCGCGCTGAAATTGCAGCTTGGCCATGTCGATGGTGATCCGTGCGCCGGCTGTCCCGGACATCCCCGCCATCAGCTTCTCGGCTTCGGCGACGGCCAGCGCGGCCTTCTCCGGCTGCCCCAGCTTCTGGTAAGCGCTGCTCTCTATCATGGCGGCTTGCAGCAACGCCTCCGGCTCCTCCTTGAACTGCTGC
Organism: Pseudomonadota bacterium; assembly: GCA_021811225.1. Taxonomy (GTDB): domain Bacteria; phylum Pseudomonadota; class Gammaproteobacteria; order Burkholderiales; family Rhodocyclaceae; genus CAIYYX01. The sequence continues at coordinate 2,564 of JAJZPJ010000119.1, read as the reverse complement.
CGGCAGTTGTCGAGGATCTTGACGGCATCGCCGGCGGCCCCCTTGTCGATCAGCACCTTGGCCAGTCCGGCGTAGGAATCCGGATTCTTGAGAACCGAATCTTCGTTGTGCTTGATCGCTGCCTCGTAGGCCTCTTGCGCCAGATCGACGGCGCCGTTCTTGAAAGCGATGTCGCCGAGGGTCTTTTGCCGCGCGGCGGTGTTGGGCGACAGACTCGTCGCGTTTTGCAGAACCTGCTGGGCGGCCACGGTATCGCCCAGTTCCTCCAGGGTCTTCGCCAGCCAATCGGCGGCTTCCAGATACATCCGGTTTTCGCTCAGGACCTCCTGGAATATCTCCTTGGCGCGGGGCAGGTCGTGGTCGAGAAAATACGTCTTGCCCAGGCCGGTCTTGGCCCAGGGAACGCTGCGCAGCGCCAGCACCTCCTCGAACAGGGCGCGGGCCGCGGTCAGATCGCCGATGGTCATCAGCAATTCGCTCTTGATGCGCAGCAGATCCTGGGTGTTCCGCGACTCGCGGCTCAGTTGTTCATCGCACAAGCTGATGGCGTCCAGGTAATTCTGGGCCGCGACCGCATCCTCGATCGGGCGCAAGGAGCGCCTCTTCTCGATCTGCCGATTGAGCCTGGCCTCCAGCATTTTTCCGTTGAAGGGCTTGAGCAGGTAATCGTCGGGTTTGATCTCGGCCGCGCCCATGAACATGGCCATGCTTTTTTCCGCCGTGATCATGACCCAGATCGTCGAGTAGCCGATGTATTTCCGTACCTTGGCTTCCTCCAGAATGTTCAGACCGTTCCTGCCCGGGCCCAGGTTGAAATCGCACAGCACGATGTCGTAGTGCTTCGATCTGAGCGCGGAGATGGCATCCCGTGCGTTGGCGGCGCTGTCGATGGTTTTCACGCCCATCGCCTTGACGAAATCCTTCAGCATCGTGCGCATGCCGTGAAAGTCGTCGATGATCAGGGCGCTGGAATTGGCGAGCGAGTTGGTCATTGTTTTCCGGTCGGCGGCTAGCCGATGATCTCAAATGGAAGCGCGGTCACGGCAGCCTGAGCACGAAACAGCCGCCGCCGTAGGCGCCGCCGTTCTCGATATGGACGCTGCCGCGGCGATCGCCGTTTCTGTGCAGGCCGGCCACCCGGGAGGAAAAATAGAAGCCCAGTCCGGTGCTGCCGCTGACGAAGCTGATCCCCTTGGCCGCAGAGACGTTCGCCTGCAGGAAGCTCTCCGGGTAGCCGGCGCCGTTGTCCTCGACGCGTATCTCGAGAAACCCTCCGACGATGGCGGCCACCACGCGGATCTTGTCGTCGGTGTAATGGTAGGCGTTGTTGAGCGCGTTGATCAGCACCCCCGCCACCAGATCCCGGTCGAAATACCAATGGCAGTCGTCGGCGCAGTCCAGCGACAGGCCGATGCCCTTGGCGTCCATGATCGACTGGCTCTGCAACAGCACCTCCTCGATCACTTCCCGGACCGTCTGATCCGAGAAGTCGATCGGATAGATCGACTTGCCCAGCTTGTAGAGGCTCAGAATCTGGATCAGATTGCCGTTCATCCGGTTCGCTTCGTAGATCATCGGCGCGAGCCGTTCCACGATCGCCGTGTCGCCGCTTTGCCGGCACCGGTCCGCCAGCATTTCCAGGGAACCCAACTGGACGTTGAGCGAGTTCTTGATGTCGTGTATCGACGAAGCGATGAAATCGGAGAAATCGACATCTTCGGCATCCATGAGTCATCCTCGGGTCGGTGGCATGAGCGCGCTCATGTTATAGACTCGGCCAGAAATTGAAAACCTGGCGGCACCTCAGCCAATGGAGCAGCGCACCGGCCGCGCAGCCGAGCACCACCGGCAGGTCGCCGAAACGCACGTAAGGCGTCGAGCCGCGCATCGGCTGCACCTGCCCGACGAGCGTGGCCTCGCGCATTTCCGGCAGGCGATTGCGCACCCGGCCGCGATGGTCGATCAAGGCCGTCACTCCGGTATTGGCAACGCGCAAAATGGGCCGACCCGCTTCGAGCGCGCGCATCTGCACGATTTGCAGCCGCTGACCGATGGCGAGGCTGCCTTCGAACCAGGCCAGGTTGCTCGGGTTGAGCAGCAAGCCGGCCTGCGGCAGCCAGCGCCGCAGATCCCGGCCGATCAGATCCTCGTGGCAGATCAGGATGCCGATGCGCGCAGCGCCCAGGATCAGCGGCCGCTGCCCGGGCGAACCCGGACCCAGATCCTTCAGCGGGATATCGAGCGCGGCGGTAAACCAGGAGAAACCGGCCGGCGCGTATTCGCCGAAGGGCATCAGTCTCACCTTGTCGTAGCGCGCGATCCGGTCCGCATCCGGCGCGATCTGGATGACGCTGTTGTGGCCTTCGGCATCGGCCGAGAGCGTGGCGATGCCGAGAAACAGGTGGCTGCGGCTAGCCCGGCTGAAACGCTGCAGTTCGCTCAGAATGTCGCCGGGCAGATCGTTCAAGGATGCGGCGAAGGCCGTCTCCGGCGTCACGATCAGATCGGCGGGGCTCTGCTCGATGAGTCCGAGCAGGCGCCGCATCTGCCGCCCCGAGTAGCGG
>JAJZPJ010000118.1 GCA_021811225.1 Pseudomonadota bacterium | reverse complement strand
TGAGCCTGTTCCCGATTTTCGGAAGACCCGCCTTCATTGGCGCGAATGCTTTCGTCAGGCGACGCCGAAGCTCAATACCATCAAGACTACGACTCCCATGATGCAGGTCGATGGTTCGATCAAGGCCATGCCGATTGTTGTGGCAGATATCGGCGCCGGTGGTGCTAGATTCAACTTCCCGCAGGACGACGCCAGCCTGGAAGGTGACGAGCACGGCGTCAGCACAAACTTGCCCGACGTCGGCATAGTCACGCAGATCTGCAGGTTCGCAAAATTTACGACGTGACCATGGCCAACGGAAAGAGCCTAAATGTGCTGGCCGCCAGACCAAACTGCCGCCGTTCAAATCGACACCCCCTTCATCGCTTGGAATCCCGCTTCAGGCTTATGGCTTTCAGCGTCTCTACGCTTCATTAACCGGACAGTCGTGAAGGATGGGAAACATGAAATATCGCGATAGCGTCGAAAAAAGTGCGGAATACCTCAGACTCGCGCTGCCATTGATGGCGAAACAGTCGACGGCGCTGCATCCGGTCAGTTATGCCGTCTGGTACGAATATGTTTCGGGCGGCAATTTGGCCCTCAGGGCCAGTATCGACAAATACCTGCAGAGTGGCGCGGTCCTCGATGAGCAGACCACCGACGACATTTTCCAAAAGCACATCGCCGAAATCAACGAACTGGTTGCGCAGCGGGTCAGCGAAGGTTTGCAGAAGGTGATGGCGGACATGTCGAGTTCCGCCACACAGGCTGGTGATCAGGCCGACCAATTCGGCGGCGCGCTGGAAAAATGTTGCGCTGACCTGGACCCGCTCAATCCCGGCGCCACTATGAGCGCCGACGCGATTCTTGGCCTTACGCGCAACATGATCGGCTCCATCGGTTCCCTCAAGGGACGCCTGGATGAAAGCCGCCGCGAAATCGAGCAATTGCGGCAGGACGTGGTAAAGGCACGTGAAGAGGCACTCGCCGACGGCTTGACCGGATTGACCAACCGCCGTGGATTCGACTTGGCGATGGCGGCCTGCCTGATAGAGTCGGACACCAGCGAATATGGACTGAGCGTACTCGTTTCCGATATTGACCACTTCAAGCAGGTCAACGACACTTATGGTCACCTGTTCGGTGACAAGGTTATAAAGGCCGTGGCGCAGATTTTGAAAGACAACGTGAAGGGCAAGGACACCGCTGTGCGATTCGGTGGTGATGAATTTGCCGTCCTGTTGCCCGACACCTCCATCGAAGGCGCGCGTCAAGTCGCCGAAAAAATCCGAAAGAAGGTTGAGGGATGCTGCATCAAGCGCACCATCGATAACGAGGCAGTAGCGAACATTACGGTTTCGATGGGAGTATCCAGCTATAAGGCCGGAGAATCGGTGACCGATTTTTTTTCGCGCGCCGACGCCGCTCTATATGCCTCGAAGAACGAGGGACGCAATCGGGTCACCGTCGCACGGACTTAGCGGCACTGCAGTCGTGAGGCCACGGAAGATCAGTTGATCCGTTTTCAGTCGATTTGAGCCCATCGCTTAACCGGGGAGTGAAGTAATGGAATGGAACCCTTCTTTGTCAGTCGGCGACGTGCGGATCGACGATCAGCATCAGCGATTATTCCAGTTGCTCAAATCGTTGGAGAGCACTCCCGCCGGTGAAAATACCGCCCAGGCCTACGCGGCAGTCGCGGAGCTCGAGCGCTACGTACGAGAGCATCTGCGCGACGAAGAGGCCGTCATGCGAAGCTTCAAATATAAATACTACGCTGCCCATTGCGAACTCCACCGCGAGTTCGAGGAACAGCTGGAAACTCTGGTCGCCCGGCTGACCACCGAAGACCACAACATCATTCTCCAAGACATCAGAGTCTTCGTTCAGAATTGGTTGGTCCAGCACATCAGCTCGGCAGACCTCCGCTACAAGCCGTTTTTACTTTCGTGAGGCATTTCGCCCGCAGGCAGCATCGCCGTGACGAGCACGAGCGATGCCAGCATTGGGATTTCTCGTGGGAAGCCGGGGCGGCGGCGATCCCGTGGTCGAGATCCGCAACACCTGAAGCGGAGAAGAACGCATGACCCGTCCGGAAAAAATTCGCTTGGGCGACCTGCTGGTCAATCAGGGCCTGCTCACCGCCGAGCAGTTGAAGCTCGCCCTGGATGAGCAAAAGCGCACCGGCCGCAAGCTCGGGCGCATCTTCGTCGAGAGTTCCTACGTCACCGAGGACGGCATTGCCAAGGCGCTGGCGCATCAGTTGCAGGCGCCGTACATCGACCTCAAGAGCTTCCGGCCGAAGCCGGAGCTGATCAAGCTATTGCCCGAATCGCAGGCGCGGCGCCACCGCGCGCTGGTGCTGGGCGAACAGGAGGGCGCGCTCCTGGTCGGCTTCGCCGATCCCACCGACCTCTCGGCTTACGACGAGGTCGCCCGCATCGTCGGGCGGGACGTGGCGCTGGCGGTGGTGATGGAGAGCCAGTTGCTGGCGCTGATCGACAGCGTCTATCGGCGCACCGAGGAAATCTCCGGCCTGGCCAAGGAGCTGACCGCCGACATGGCCGACGTGCCGGTGGAGTTCGGCGGCCTGCTGGGCCTCACGCCCGGCGCCGAGGATGCGCCGGTGGTCAAGCTGCTGCAGATGGTGTTCGAGGAGGCGATGAAGACGCGGGCCTCGGACATCCACATCGAGCCGCAGGAGCAGTCGCTGGTCATCCGCTTTCGCATCGACGGCGTGCTGCACATCCAGACCGAGGCCGATCCGAAGATCTCCACCGCCGTGGTGCTGCGCTTGAAGCTGGTGTCGGGCCTGGACATTTCCGAGAAGCGTCTGCCCCAGGACGGCCGCTTCAACATCAGGGTGCGCAACAATTCGGTGGACGTGCGTATCTCTTCCATGCCGACCCAGTACGGCGAGTCGGTGGTGATGCGCCTATTGAACCAGAGCACGGGCATCCTGGGTCTGGACCTCATGCGCCTGCCGCCGAACGTGCTCGCGCGCCTGCGCCACGCCATCCACAGGCCCAGCGGCATGGTGCTGGTGACCGGCCCCACCGGCAGCGGCAAGACCACCACGCTCTACGCGGCGCTGTCCGAGCTCAACACGCCGGAGAAGAAGGTGATCACCGTCGAGGACCCGGTCGAATACCGCTTGCCGGGCATCAACCAGGTGCAGGTGCACGAGAAGATCGATCTGTCCTTCGAGCGCGTGCTGCGTTCCGCCTTGCGCCAGGACCCGGACATCATCCTGATCGGTGAAATGCGCGACCAGGAGACCGCCGAGATCGGCATGCGCGCGGCGCTGACCGGCCACATGGTGCTGTCCACGCTGCACACCAACGACGCGCTGTCGACCCCGGTGCGCCTGCTCGACATGGGCGTGCCGCGCTACATGGTGGCGCTCTCCTTGCAGCTGGTGCTGGCCCAGCGCCTGGTGCGGGTGATCTGCGACAACTGCAGCGAGCCGCATGATTTGCTCCCGTACGAACGCGAATGGCTGCGCTACGAACTGGGCGACCGGGTAGACGAACACCGCTATCGCCGGGGCCGCGGCTGCGCCCATTGCAACAACGGCGGCTACATCGGGCGGCAGGGCGTGTTCGAACTGCTGGAGATGAGTCAGGAATTGGTCGAGGCCGCCAACCACGGCGACCCTGCCGAGTTCATGCGCGTCGGCCGCAGCCAGATGGCCGGCGACACCCTGCGCCGCGACGCGGTGCGCCTGGTGCTCGAAGGCCGCACCACGGTCGATGAAGCGATGCGCATCAGCAACCAGTTCGAGGACTGAGGCATGCCCAACTATGCCTACCGCGGCCGCGACGCCGGCGGCAAGGAGGTCAGCGGCCAGCAGGAGGGCGCGAGTCCGGCCGGGGTCGCCGACTGGCTCGCGGGCCGCGGCATCACGCCCTTGTCCATCGATCCCGCCACCGCCGCCGTCAAGGCCGCCGCCGGCGGCAGCGTCCAGATCCAGTGGTTCAAGCCCAAGGTCCTGCACATGGACGTGATGCTGTTCACCCGGCAGATCCACTCGCTGCTCAAGGCCGGGGTGCCGATCATGCGCGCCCTGGCCGGCCTGCAGGAATCGAGCAGCAATCCGGCGATGAAGGAGGTGCTGCAGCAGATCCGCGAGAGCCTCGATTCCGGCCGCGAGTTGTCGGTGTCGATGGCGCGCCATCCCAAGGTATTCACGCCCTTCTATCTGTCGATGGTCCGGGTCGGCGAGATGACCGGCCGGCTGGAGGAGATCTTCATCCGCCTGTTCGAGCACATGGAGTTCGAGCGCTTCATGCGCGGACAGGTGAAGTCGGCGCTGCGCTATCCCAGCTTCGTCGTCACCGCCATGGGCATCGCCCTGGTGGTGGTGAACATCTTCGTGATCCCGGCCTTCGCCCAGGTGTTCAAGGGCTTCGGCGCGCAACTGCCCCTGATGACGCGGATCCTGCTCGGCTTCTCCGGCTTCATGGTGGCCTGGTGGCCGGTCATGCTCGGCGGTGCGGCCGCGGCGGCCTTCGCGTTCACCAGCTACACCGCGACCGTCGCCGGCCGCTACTGGTGGGACAAGACCAAGCTCGGCTTTCCCATCGCCGGCAAGATCGTCCGGAAGGCCACCCTGGCCCGCTTCGCCGGCAGCTTCGCCCTGGCGATGAAGAGCGGCGTGCCGATCATCCAGGCGCTCACCAACGTGGCGCTGACCGTGGACAACGCCTACATCGCGAAGAAGGTCGAGGGCATGCGCGAGGGCGTCGAGCGCGGCGAGAGCATCCTGCGCACGGCTGCCAACGCCGCGGTATTTACTCCCATAGTGTTGCAGATGATCGCGGTGGGCGAGGAGTCCGGCGCGCTGGACGACATGATGCAGCAGGTCTCCGAGCTCTATCAGAACGAGGTCGAGTACGAACTGAAGACCCTGGCGGAGCAGATCGAGCCGATCCTGATCGTCATGCTGGGCGTCATGGTGCTGATCCTGGCGCTGGGGATCTTCCTGCCGACCTGGGATCTGGGCCGGGCGGCGCTGAAGAAATGATGGGGCCGGGCGGGCCGATGCGCGGGCTCTCCAAGCTCGAGTTTCTGGTCGCCGTGACCGTGATCGGAGTTTTGGCGCTCACCGCCCTGGCGCGCCTGCTGGAAATCGAGGAAGCTTCGGAGAAAACGGTGGTCGAATCGACGCTGCGCAACATCGACTCGGGCCTGCGCCAGGCGATGGCCGGGGACATCATCCACGGCCAGGAGGGCCGCATCGCCGACCTGATCGGGGCCAATCCGGTGCGCTATCTGGCGCAGCCGCCGGCGGGCTATCTCGGCGAATATCCGGGCGGGCCGGAACTCGTAGCCGCAGGCGCCTGGTTCTTCGACGGCACGCGCCGGGAACTGTGCTACCGGCCGAAGCTCGATTGGCATCTGGCCATCGCCGGCGGCGCGTCGCTGCTGTGCTGGCGCATCGAGCCGGTGGGCGGCAGGCTCGCCGGCGGCGGCGTCGGCAGCGTCCGGCTGGTGGCGACGCGGCCTTACCGCTGGTTCTGACCGCCGACTATCTTGACCAACCCTTGAGTTGACGCCATGACCCTCAACGCAAAAATACTCTGGATCTTTTCCGCTCTGATGGGGGTGGTGCTGTTGGTGGTGCTCGTCGTCGGGCTCTACACCCTGCGGGAGTTCTCCCTCTACACTGCCGAGCGCCACGCCCGTTCGGTAGCTGAAACGGTGAGAGAGAGTCTTACCGAAAGCATGGTCAATGGCACGATAGCCAAACGCGCGGAATTCCTGGAGCGTCTCAAGGGGGTGCCCGGCGTCCGAGGCGTAAGGGTAATCCGGGGGCCCGCCGTCGACAAGCAGTTTGGCCCGGGGCTCAGCATGGAGAGTCCGGCGGGCAAGGAAGAAACCGAGGTCCTCGACCATGGACTGGCGGTCTTCAAGGCCACCGAGAATCATGGCGCGAGGGTGTTTCGCGCCATCATCCCCTATATCGCCAGCGCCACCGGCACGCCCAACTGCCTGCAGTGCCACATGGTCAGCCAGGGGACCGTGCTCGGCGCCATTTCCATCGACATTCCCCTGGACGATGTCCGGCAACAGGCCATCACCGCCGTTTCCCTGCTGGGCTTGTTCATGTTCCTCACCGCCCTGTTTGCCTTGTTCTTGCTGCGCCGGCTGCTGCATCCGCTGGTTGAAACCGCCAACGCCGTGAAGGAAGTGGTGGCCCAGGCGGTCGGTGGCGTTTTTAGCGGGCGGATCGAACGGCGCACGTCCGACGAGTTGGGCGAGATCGCCAGCCAACTCAACCGGCTGATGGAATTCCTCGACGAGGGGATCACCGCCATCGGCCATCGCGTCGGCGAATTGATGGGTTATGGCTATAGCTGCCAGAATGTCGGCAACCAGTTGGTCACCACCACCGAGATGGTGGAGGGCCTGGTGGAAGCCTCCCGTTTCAAGCAGGCGATCGAGGAAGACCAGAGCAAGCTGGAAGTCTATCAGCGCCTGGCGCATGTGCTCGGCGACCAATACGACTTTCATCATTTCTCCGTCTACGAGGTGGCATCGAGCAAGAACCGCATCACGCCGATCGTGGTTGACGGCGAACTCGACGCGGCCTGTCGCTGGTGCGACCCGCAAATCCTGATCGATGCCAATGCCTGCCGGGTGAGGCGCACCGGCCATGAAGTCAACGCGGTGGACTTCCCCGGCATCTGCACCATGTTCCGTGCGGGAGAGGAAACCCACATCTGCCTGCCGATCACCCAGTCCGGTTCCGTCGGCTGCGTGATACAGATGGTTTTCCCCCGCGATCACGGGCAGCTCGCCAAGCTCATGATCCCGTTCATCGCCGTCTATCTGCGCGAAACCGCGCCGGTGCTCGAAGCCAAACGGCTGATGGAGCACCTGCGGGAAAGCTCCTTGCGCGACGCCATGACCGGGCTGTACAACCGGCGCTTCCTGGAGGAATACGTCACCACCCTGGTCGCCATCAGCCAACGCCGGAAGGGCATCTTCTCCATACTCATGCTCGATCTGGATTACTTCAAGCAGGTCAATGACACTTTCGGCCACGAAGCCGGCGACAAGGTGCTCAAGACCCTGGCTGAAATCCTGCTCAAAAGCGCGCGGACATCGGACATGGTGATTCGCTACGGCGGCGAGGAATTCCTGATCATCCTGATGGACACGGGTGCCGAAGATGCGGCCAGAATCGCCGAAAAGATCCGCGCCAAGGTCGAGGAAACCAAGGTTTCGCTGCCCGGCACGGTAGTGCAGAAGACCATTTCCATCGGCGTCTCCGAGTTTCCTTCCGATGCGGACACTTTCTGGCAGGTGGTCAAATATGCCGATGTGGCCCTCTATGAAGCCAAGAACACGGGCCGCAACCGCGTCGTCCGCTTCCTCCCTGCCATGTGGAAAGAAGACGAAAAATACTAGGCCGCGGTTGTCGCCGGGGAGCTTTTACCCGGAGAGACGGGGCATTTTGCCGCGCGCCCTGGAAAGAATTTTTCAGTCGCGCGAAAACCCTGTTGATGCTATGTCTTTTGTGAGATAATCGCCGCAACGCCATGATTCCTAAATATACTTTAGGTTTAATCGATTGAATCCGAGCGACAGGCAAGCGGGCTTCACGCTGATCGAACTGGTCATCGTCATCACCATCATCGGCATCCTCGCCGCGGTGGCGATGCCGCGCTTCATCGCCTTGCAGCGCGACGCCCGGGTCGCCAAGCTGAACGCCGCGCGCGGCTCGGTGGCGGCGGCCACCGCCATGGTCCATGCCGCGATCCTGACCCGCAACGGCGTCAGTGATCAGACCGCCTGCGCGGTGGGCGGCACCGCCGACAATCTGCCCGGGACCGCGGGGGCGCCCGGATCGGTGTGCACCGAGAACGGCCTGGTCGCCACGGTGTTCAGCTATCCCGCCAGCACCGCGATCCCCGCCGCATCGGGCACCAATCCGGGCATCGTGTCGGCGGCGGGCCTGTCCACGATCTTCAATCCGACGCTGGCCAATCTGCAGAATGAAGGCTATTACGCCATCTTGTCGGGGACCGTGACCACCTTCGGGGTCCAGGGCGCATCGGACACCAGCCATTGCATGTTCACCTATACCCAGGCCGCTTCCGCTTCGGTGCCGGCGCAGATCTCGGCGGTCGATACCACGGGTTGTTGAGTTTTTTTGGAGGAGTCAATCTTGAATATAAAACACATGAGCA
>JAJZPJ010000117.1 GCA_021811225.1 Pseudomonadota bacterium | reverse complement strand
TACAGTCTCGTGTCAGCGGTTAGGCGGTTGCAAGAGCATCATCCACATCCAGAGGAGGAGTGAACATGAAAGCAATAACGGGAGTCCTGGCCGGTCTGGCGCTGGCGGCATCGCTGTCGGTCCAGGCGCAGGTGAGAATCGGCGTCATCGCCTCGGCCACCGGGCCGATCGCCTTCGTCGGCATCGCGCAGAAAAACACCGTCGCGCTGCTGCCGAAGAAAATGGGCGGCGAGTCCGTCAAGTATTTCTTCTACGACGACGCCAGCGATCCGACCCAGAGCGTCCAGCTGGCCAAGAAGCTGCTCTCCGAAGACAAGATCGACGCGCTGATCGGGCCTTCCGGCTCGCCCAACGCGATGGGCGTGCTGCAGGTGATGGCCGAGGCGAAGACGCCGATGCTGGCGCCGGTGGGCACCACGGCGGTGGTGCTGCCGATGGACGCGAACAAGCGCTGGGTGTTCAAGACCACCCAGAACGACGCGCTGATCGGCGCGGCGCTGGTCGGCGAGATGGTCAAGACCGGCGTCAAGACCATCGGCTTCATCGGCTACAACGACCCCTACGGCGAGAGCTGGTACAAGACCATAGCACCGATGCTGCAGAAGGCCGGCATCAAGATGGTCGCCAACGAGCGCTATAACCGCCAGGACACCAGCGTCGCCGGCCAGGTGGCGAAGCTGATGGCGGCCAAGCCCGACGGCGTGTTCGTCGCAGGCGTCGCGGCCGGCGCCGCGCTGCCGCAGATGCAGCTGGTCGATGCCGGCTACAAGGGCAAGATCTACCAGACCCACGGCGCCGCCACCCCGGACTTCATCAAGATCGGCGGCAAGGAGGTCGATGGCACCATCATGGCCGCGAGCCTGATGCTGGTGCTAGACGAGATCCCCAACTCGAATCCGTCGAAGAAGATGGCCGAGCAATACGTGAACGCCTACCAGAAGATGTACGGCAGCGTGCCGGCCACCTTCGGCGCCAACGTCTATGACGCCGGCCTGCTGCTCGCCCACGCGGTGCCCGTGGCCCTGAAGAAGGCCAAGCCCGGGACGGCGGAATTCCGCGCGGCCCTGCGCGACGCGCTGGAAGCGACCAAGAACCTGGTGGCGACCCAGGGCGTCTACAACATGACCCCCGCCGACCATTCCGGTTTCGACGAGCGCGGCCGGGTGCTGGTCACGGTCAAGAACGGCAAGTTCACGCTGCTCAAGGACTGAGCCTGATCTGAGATGGGGCGCGGCCGTCGGCACCTGGCGGCTGCGCCCTTCGCGCGGGAGATCTCCATGAGTCTCGCCAGTGCTTCACTGGACGACAAGTACCGGTTGGACCGCGGCCGCGTCTTTCTCACCGGCGTCCAGGCGCTGGCACGCCTGCCGATGCTGCAGCACCAGCGCGACGTCGCCGCCGGTCTCAACACCGCCGGCTACGTCTCGGGCTACCGCGGCTCGCCGCTGGGCGGGCTGGACACCGCCTTGCATCAGGCCGAGCGCTACCTCCGAGCCGAGGACGTCACTTTCCGGCCGGGGGTCAATGAGGATCTGGCGGCCACCGCGATCTGGGGCACGCAGCAGCTCCAGCTGTTTCCCGGGGCCAAGCGCGACGGCATTTTTTCCATGTGGTACGGCAAGGGCCCGGGCGTCGATCGCTGCGGCGACGTGTTCAAGCACGCCAACTACGCCGGCACTTCGCAGCACGGCGGCGTCCTGGTGATCGCCGGCGACGACCACAGCGCCCGCTCCTCGGCCGTCGCGCACCAGAGCGAACACAGCTTTTCCGCCTGCGGCATCCCGGTGCTGGCGCCGGCGGACCTCCAGGACACCCTCGACTTGGGCCTGCACGGCTGGGCCATGTCGCGCTACTCGGGCTGCTGGGTGGCGATGAAGCTCACCGCCGATTCGGTGGAGTCCTCGGCCACGGTGGAACTCGATCCCGAGCGGCTGCGCATCCGCCTGCCCGAGGACTTCGCCCTGCCGCCAGACGGCGTGCACATCCGCTGGCCCGATCCCCAGCTCGCGCAGGAGCGGCGGATGCAGGAATACAAGGTCTATGCGGCGCAGGCCTACGCCCGCAGCAACGGCCTGAACCGCCTGGTGTTCGGCAGCGACGGACCGGCGCGCCTGGGCATCATCGCCTGCGGCAAGGCTTACCTGGACGTGCGCCAGGCGCTCACCGACCTGGGCATAGACGAGCGTCTGGCCGGCGCGATCGGCCTGCGCCTGTACAAGGTCGGCATGCCCTGGCCGCTGGAGGCCGACGGCGTGCGCCATTTCGCCCTCGGCCTGGAAGAGATCCTGGTGGTCGAGGAGAAGCGCCAGATCATCGAGTACCAGTTGAAGGAGCAGCTCTACAACTGGCGCGAGGACGTGCGCCCGCGCGTCCTGGGCAAGTACGACGAGAGCGGCGAGTGGTCGACCGCGCACGGACCGTGGCTGCTGCCGCCGACCGGGGAACTGACCCCGGCCATCGTCGCCCGCGCCATCGCCGCGCGCATCGGCCGCTATCACAGCTCGGAGAAGATCAGGAGCCGTCTGGCCCTGCTCGAAGCCAAGGAGCGCTCGCTGGCGGCGCCGCACCTGACGGTGGTGCGCGCCCCCCACTTCTGTTCCGGCTGCCCGCACAACCTATCGACCCAGGTGCCCGACGGTTCCAGCGCGCTGGCCGGGGTCGGCTGCCACCTGTTGGCCGTGGGCATGGGCCGCAACACCCTGACCATCTGCCAGATGGGCGGCGAGGGCGCGGCCTGGCTGGGCCTGGCCGAACACGCCGGCATCGCGCACATCTTCGCCAACATGGGCGACGGCACCTACTACCATTCCGGCCTGCTGGCGATCCGCGCCGCGGTGGCGGCCGAGCGCGGCGGGGTCAACATCACCTACAAGATCCTCTACAACGACGCGGTGGCGATGACCGGCGGGCAGCCGCTCGACGGGCCGCTCAGCGTGCCGCAGATCAGCCGCCAGCTCGCCGCCGAGGGCGTGCGCAGGATCGTCGTGCTGGCCGACGACCCGAAAAAGTACCCCGCCGACGCCGGCTTCGCGCCGGGCACCGAGATCCGGCCGCGCGAGGATCTCGACCGGGTGCAGCGCCAATTGCGCCAGACCCCCGGCGTCACCGCGCTGATCTACGACCAGACCTGCGCCGCCGAGAAGCGCCGCCGGCGCAAGCGCGGCGGCACCCCCGAGCTCCCTCGCCGCGTGTTCATCAACGAGCTGGTGTGCGAGGGCTGCGGCGACTGCAGCGCAAAGTCGAACTGCCTGTCGGTGGTGCCGGTGGACACCGAGTACGGCATGAAGCGCGCGATCGACCAGTCTTCCTGCAACCAGGACTATTCCTGCATCAATGGCTACTGTCCCGCCATCGTCAGCGTCGAGGGCGGGGCGGGGCGCCGGGGGTCTGCGGCCGACGATTTGGCCAATCCGTCGGCCGATCTGCCGCAACCGCAGCTGCCCGATCTCGATGCGCCCTACGGCATCCTGATCGCCGGCGTCGGCGGCACCGGCGTGGTCACCATCGGCGCCCTGATCGGCATGGCGGCGCACCTGGACGGCAAGGGCGTCACGGTGCTGGACATGACCGGAATGGCGCAGAAGGGCGGCGCGGTGAGCTCCCACGTCCGCCTGGCCGCGCATCAGGAGGCACTGCATGCGCCGCGCATCGCCACCGGCGAAGCCGACGTCGTGATCGGCTGCGACCTCCTGGTCGCGGTCGGCGACGACGCGCTGTCCAAGACCCAGGCGGGCCTCACCCGGGCGATCGTCAACACCGGCCGGACGATCACCGGCGGCTTCGTCCGCGATCCCGATCAGGCCTATCCGCTGGCGGCGATGCAGGACCAGCTGCGCGCGGCGGTCGGCGCGGAGGCAACCGAGTTCGTCGACGCCGCGCGCCTGACTTCGCTGCTCACCGGCAATCCGGTGATGACCAACATCTTCCTGCTCGGCTATGCCTGGCAGCGCGGCCGGGTGCCGGTGTCCGAGGCGGCGCTGATGCGCGCGCTGGAATTGAACGGCGTCGCGGTCATTGAAAACCGCCGGGCCTTCGCCTGGGGCCGGCGTGCCGCCTTCGATCCCGAGGGCACCGCGGCGATCGCCCGCGCCGCGGAACCGGTGCTGGATACGCATCGGCTGTCGCGGGATCTGGAGGAGATCGTGGCGCGCCGCAGCGATGCCCTGAGCGACTACCAGAATGCCGCGCTCGCGCGCCGCTACAGCGACCTGGTCCTGCGCGTGCGCAAGGCCGAGGCGGCTGCGGTGCCGGGCGGCAGCGCGCTCGCCGAAGCGGTGGCGCGCAATTACTTCAAGCTGCTCGCCTACAAGGACGAGTACGAGGTGGCCCGGCTGTTCGCCGCGCCGGAATTCGGACGCGCGCTGGCGGGCAGCTTCAGCGGCGATTACCGCTTGCGCTTCCATCTCGCGCCGTCCTGGCTCGGCCGCGCCGACCCGGATAGCGGCGAGACGGGCAAGCGTTCCTTCGGCCCCTGGCTGCTGCCGGCGTTCCGCGTCCTGGCGCGGCTGAAATTCCTGCGCGGCACCGCCCTCGACGTCTTCGGACGCAGCGCCGAGCGCCGCCTCGAGCGCGAGCTGATCGGGGAATACGAGGCGGCCATGGACGCCGCGCTCGCCGCGCTGCGTCCGGAGACCCACGCGCAGGCGGTCGAGCTCGCGCGCCTGCCCGAGACCCTCCGCGGCTACGGTCCGGTCAAGCTGAAGAGCGTGGCCGCCTATCGGACCAGACGAGGACAACTGCTGGCGACGCTCGCTGCCTGACGGCCCGACGTGGCTCGACGTCGGTGCGGCGTAAAATCCATCGATGAACTCGCGCCACCCGCTGTGGTCCAGCCCCTTCCGTCCCTTCTACCTGCTCGGCACGACTTACGGCCTGCTCCTGATGCTGGTCTGGCTGGGCGCTCACGCCGGTCTCTGGAATCTTCCCGACGCCGGCGGCTCGCCCTGGCTGTGGCACGGCCACGAGATGGTGTTCGGCTTCGCCGCCGCGATCATCGGCGGCATCGTCCTGACCGCGCTGCCGAGCTGGGCGGGCACCGAAGAGATCGCCGGCCGCCGGCTGGCGCTCCTGGTCGGCCTGTGGCTGGCCGGCCGGCTGGCGCTGATCGCGCCGTTGTTTGCGCGCTTGCCTGCAGTGCCGGGCGCCGTCATCGACTGCGCGCTGTTCCCGGTGATGACGCTGATGCTGCTGCCGCAGCTCCTCGCGCTGGGCAACCGCAACTATCGCTGGCTGCTGCCGGTGCTGGCCGGACTGTCCGCGGCGAACATGATCTTCCACGCCGGCAGCCTGCTGAGCGACCCGGCGCTGGCGGCCCTGGGCCTGCGCCTGGCGATCTATTCGATCATCCTGCTCTACGTGCTGAAGGCCGGGGTATTGACGCCGATCTTCACCGGCAATGCGCTGCGCGAGTCGGGCCGCGGCGGCGACATCCCCTTCATCCCCCGGTTCGACGTTCTGGCCGTGGCCTCGGTGCTGCTGCTGGCAGGCGTCGATCTCGCCGGGCTGCCCGCGCCGTGGATCGGCGCCGCGGCGCTGGCCGCCTGCCTGATCCACGGCGCCCGCCTCGCGCGCTGGCGCGGCTGGCGCGTGGCCGACGTGCCGCTGCTCGCCGCGATGCATCTGGGTTACGCCTGGCTGGTCGTGGCTCTCGCCCTGCGGGCGGCAGCCGAACTCTCCGGCGCGCTGCCCGCGACCGCCTGGCTGCACGCCTTCAACGTCGGCGCGCTGGGCCTGATGATGCTCGGCCTGATGACCCGGGTCACGCTGCACCACACCGGCCGTCCGCTGCTGGTGCCGCCGCTGCTCCGCGCAGCCTACGTCCTGATGTTCGCCGCCGCCGTGCTGCGCGTGTCGGTCGCGCTGTGGGCGCTGGGCAGTGACTGGCTGGCGCTGTCGATGCTGCTCTGGGCTTCGCCCTTCGCGATCTATCTGGCGCTGTTCGGCGCGATGCTGTGGCGGCCGAGCCTGCCGCGCTAGGTCGAAGCGGCGCGACAATCAGGCATAATGCGCGGCTTTACGGCGAACCCGAGGACAATCTTGGCAGCGAATACGGAACGGCCAGGCGGCGCCATCACCGGCAGCCGCGTCGAATTGCAGTTGCTCACCACGCTCAGGTGCAACCTGAAGTGCAGCTACTGTTCGCTCGGCGTCGGCGAGGTTCTCGGCTCGCAGCGCCAGGTGGTCTACGAGCTCGACCAGCTGGAGCGCTTCGTCGCCACCCACCTGGCCGGCAAGGAAATCTACGTCACCTTCTACGGCGGCGAACCGACGCTCAACGTCGATTTCATCACCGCGGTGATGGCGCGCTTTCCGCTGTTTCGCTTCCAGTTGCAGACCAACGGCACGCTGCTCGACAACCTGCCCGAAGCCATCCTCGGACGGCTGTCGAACATTCTCGTCTCCATCGACGGCGGCGAACGGATCACCGACGGCTACCGCGGCCGCGGCATCTACCGCCAGGTGATGAAGAACCTGCGCCAGGTGCGCGACCTTGTCGCCGGCAGCGTCACCGCCCGCGTCACCTGGAGCGACGGCGACACCAGCTTCGCCGAGCTCGACGAGCTGACCGACAGCTTCGATTACCTCTACTTCCAGTTCGTCGCCGACGAGCAATACGACGACGCCGCCGTCGCCAAGCGCCAGGCGGTGCTGACGCAGCTGATCGCCCGGTTCTTCGCGCGCAGCGACGCCCTCTACCCGATCGTGCCGCTGATGGGCATGGTCCGCAACAAGCTGTTTCCCAGCCGCGCGACCGAGCTGTACGCCGGCATGACGCAGTGCCGGGCCTCCACCCACCTGATCAACGTCATGCCCGACGGCAAGATCTTTCCCTGCCCCGACATGATGTATCTGCCGGACATGCAGCAGGGCGACGTCGCCGACAACTGGCTGCGCCCCAGCCCGCTGCTGCCGCACGCCGACATGCCCTGCGGCGACTGCGAGGCGCTGCCCTGGTGCCGGCGCAACTGCATGAAGAATCTCTATCTGGGCTACGTCAAGAAGGACGAGCACTACCGGCGCAAGGTGGTCGAGCCGATCTGCGCGCTGATCAGATTCATGGGCCGCGAGATCGATCGCCACGCGCCGCAAGACTGGTTCGCCAAACTGTCGCCGCCGCTGCGCCGGCAGCTGACGGATTGCGAAGTCTATGAGTACGTCGAGGTCATGCCTTAGGCGGAAGGTCTTCCTCCGCCAGCTGCGGATACTCGCCCGCCAGCACCGGCCCGTCCTTGCGCCAGGCGCGGCAGCCATCGACGAAGGACAGCGTGTGCGCGTCGGGCCAGCGCCGCGGATCTTCGCCGTTCCGTCTTTGCCGGGCGACGCGGTCGGGCCAGGAAGCCTGCATGTAGGTGTTGCCGATCTGGCCGAGCAGGTCGGTCAGGTGCGTGCAGCCTGAGGTGCCGCCGAGGAGCTCCCTGACGGCGCGCGTGAAACCGGGGCCGATCTTCAGGCCGATCAGCTGGCGATAATCGGCGGCGGCCTCGGCGCACACCGGCCAGGGCGCCGCCAGGGTCTGCGCCGTCGCGTCGCGAATCTGATAGTCGTCGTCGATGACGACGGTGAGCGAGAGCTGGTGGATCAGCTCGCCGGGGAGCACGTCCGGCCGCGAGCGGAAGGGCACCGTCTGGCCCTTCTCGTCGGCGACGCTGGCCTCGATCTGCCACAGGCCGTCCCGGCGCCGGTAGCCGCGGCAGGTGATCTGCCGGGTATGCACCCATTCCATGTCCGGATTTTCCGGCGCCGATGCGGCGCCGCCATTCGCGCCGGCGCGCTCCAGGGCCGCGAGATTCTCGGGCGTATCGACATCGGCGAAGATGGCGTCGTCTGCCATCTCCACGGCGACCACCTCGTCGGCGTGCTGCGCCAGCAGCTCGCGCGCGCCCCGGTCGCCGGCGATCGTCTGCAGCGCCGCGAAGTGGCGGCGCGGCCAGAGCACCGGGTTGCCGCGCCGGCCGGCGCGCACCGGGACGACGATGGCGTCCCGGTGCGCGGCCTGGGCGTCGAGCAGCGCATCGATGTGTGCGGCCTCGATCTGCGGCATGTCGGCGAGCAGCACCACGACGCCGTCGCTGTCCGCCGGCAGCGCCCGGATGCCGCAGCGCAACGAACTCGACATGCCCTCGGCATAGTCCGGATTGCGCACCGCGGCGACGCGCGGGCCGGCGACCAGGGCCTCGATTTTTTCCGCCTCGAAGCCGCTGACCACCGTCACCGACGCGGCGCGCGAGGCC
>JAJZPJ010000116.1 GCA_021811225.1 Pseudomonadota bacterium | reverse complement strand
TCCGCCAGATTGATCGCTTCTGAGGAAAGCCGCGAACAGCGGGCCTGTTTCACCTGCCTCTGGTTTTTCCCCGGTCGTTATGGTATTATTTCGCCCGTATAGCGTTGCGCGGCGGTGGCTGCGGTATGTCGCCGGCGAACCGGGCGGCGTATGGTCGTATCATCGTTATTCGTATCATCGTTATCATTGATGCCTCGTAGCTTGCGAATTCTGCCGCGTAGCCCCATGTCATCCTTGTAACCCGGTTGTACCCGTAACCCACTAGGGCTTGACTGATGTTGAGCCCTTGTCGTTCTTAACCTGGGCTGCCGCATTCCTCGGCGCCTGTAAAGACCGTTGCGGTGCCGGTGTGGTTTCGCTCCGATCCGGCAGGCGCCCGACTTTATTTCTTGAACCCATTTTCCATGGCAAATACTCTCTACTGCTACCACTGCCGGATTTATCATCCGAAAGAGGAAATGCGTCAGATCGAAACCAAGGGCGGCAAGCGTTGGCGGTGCATCAAGAGCATCGAGGCCACCAAGCGGGGCATGGAAGCGCGCGAAGCCTTCGGCCGGCAGACCACCGACATCAACAAGGCCGAGGCGCAGAGCAAGGCCAGACTGGTTCTCAACGCGGAAAAATGATGAGCGCGAAGCGCCCGGCCGTCACAGGCCGCCGTATTCGAGGCTGAATCCGGCTGCGGCATCCTGGCCCAGCGCCGCCACCAGCGTGGGCAGCGTCTCCTTCAGCAGGTCCGGCAGTATCCACGGCGGGTTGATCAGGTACATGCCGCTGCCGTGCATGCCGAAGCCGTCGGCATTTACGCCGCGGACAGTCAGCCTGACGTTCAGCCAGCGCTCGGCGGGCAGGGCCCTCAACTTGTCGGGCAGCTTTTGCGCTTCCGGCCTTTGCAGCAGCGGATACCACAGCGCGTAGATGCCGGTGGGGAAGCGCTGCAGACCGCCTTCGAGCGCCTCGATCACCCGGCGGTAGTCGCCCTTGTCCTCGTAGGCCGGATCGATCAGGATCAGTGCGCGCCGAGGCGGCGGCGGCAGCAACGCCTTCATGCCGGCGAAGCCGTCGGTCGCCGATACCAACACCCGCTGCCCGGCTTCCCGGAAGTTGTCCTGCAGCAGGCGGCTGTCGCTGCTGTGCAGTTCGAACAGGCGCAGGCGGTCCTGGCTGCGCGTGAGCTTCAGGGCGAAGTGCGGCGAGCCCGGATAAGCGCGCAAGATGCCGTCTGGATTCAGTTGGCGCACCAGTTCGACGTAGTCTGCCAGCGGCCCGGGCAGATCCCGGCGCGACCAGAGGCGCTCTATGCCGGTCCGGTATTCGGCGAGCTGGGTGGCGCGTCCTGCGTCCAGCGCGTAGTAGCCGGCGCCGGCGTGGGTATCGATCACCCAGAAGGGCTTGTCCTTCTGGGCCAGATAGCGAAGCAGTTGGACGAGCATGAAATGCTTGAGCACGTCGGCGTGATTGCCGGCGTGATAGGCGTGGCGGTAACTCAGCATCGGGCTGGACAGGAAGGGCTGGGCTGAGATTGTAATGCGCCGCAGCCGAAAATCGGATCGGGCGCGGAATGCGCGGCGAAAAACTGGTAAAGTCTGCCGATAGACAGTCATCAACGAAAGCAACCATGGCCCCCGATACACCCGAAAAGGATCCCCGCGAATTGAATGCGCGCCTGCGCGAACTGCTCGCCATTCCGGAGCGCCAGAGGACGGACGAGCAGTGGGACGAGATCATCGACATCGAGATCAGTCTGGGGCCCAAGAAGCCCAGCGCCAACAACACGTACAACGCCCGGTCGGACTCTCAGGATCCCAACAAGCGCCCGCAGGGAAAGCGGCCCGGCAACAAGCCGGCGATGCCCGGCAAACACGTGCGCAAGCACCGGCCGCCCGGCCCGGTCAAGACCTGAGGGCGGCTACTCGGGTTTGTTGGCCAGATTCGCGGCCATCAGCGTTGCGACTCCCGCTTCCAGCGGCGAGATCGAGTCCTGCAGGGCGCTGATGACGCGCCGCTGATCCTCGGCGCTGCGGTTCTGGCTCAGCTTGAACTTGCCCTGGATCTCGGCGACCTCGATCTCCAGCCCCAAGATCATCCGCAGCATCGGCGCCTGCTCGGGCAGCATGCCCGTCCAGGGCCGGGCGATGCTGGCTTCGTGCGCCCGGGTCAGCTTTTCCAGCAGCGCCTTCAGCTCGGCTTCTGCTTCGATCAGGCGCACCCGGCCATAGACATGGACGACGGCGTAGTTCCAGGTCGGCACGCCGGGGCCGGCGTACCAGCTGGGCGAGACGTAGGCGTGCGGCCCCTGGAAGATCGCGAGCACGGTTTTTCCCTGCGCCGCCATCTCTATCAGCTGCGGGCACTGGGGATTGGCGCGCGCCAGGTGGCAGAGCAATTTGCCCTTCCCTGGGCCGGGCTCGAACAGGAAGGGCAGGTGGCTCACCATCGGCAGACCGCCCTCGGCCGTGACCAGCATGCCGAAGGGGTAGGCCGCGATCAGCGATGAGAGGCGTTCGGGGCGGTCTTCTCTGAAGTGTTCGGGGATGTACATCGCGGTTCTCCTGTTCAGATCGCGGGCATCTTCTTGCCGGGCAGCTGCAGGCCCTTGCGCGCCCGGTGTTGCAGATACTTCTGGAACGCCTCGCCGGCGAGCTTCAACTGGACGATCTTGCCGCGCTCGCGGCAGGGCAGCGTCAGTTGCCCGCCGCCGCAATAAGCCACCGCCGCAAGCCCCGCGCCGCGATCCAGGCTCATCACGATGAGCCCGCGGCCCTTGGGCAGTTCCTTCATTTCCGCGGCGTCGAACAGCAGCAGACGGCCGTTGGAAGACAGCGCGTAGAGCTGCTCGGGCGCCGCCGGCACCGGCACCGGCGGCAGGACGGTCTCGCCCTCGGCCAGGGTCATGAAGGCCTTGCCGGCCCTGTTCCGCCCGGCGAGGTCGGACAGCTTGGCGACGAAGCCGTAGCCGCCCGATCCGGCGAACAGATACTTGGCTGCCGGCGCCGCGGAGAGCGCCTGGGCGAGCCTGGCGCCCGGGGGCATATCCACCAGCGTGGTCAGCGGCACGCCGTCGCCCTTGCCGCCCGGGATGGCCGACACCGGGATGGTGTAGGCCCGGCCCGTGCTGTCGATGATCAGCAGCGGCCAGGGCGTGCGCGTCTCCAGCACCGACAGCGCGGCGTCCCCGGTCTTGTAGGCGATGGTCTCGGCGGCGATGCCGTGGCCTTGCCGCGAACGCAGCCAGCCGGCTTTGGAGAGAATGACGGTCACCGGCTCGTCGGGCACATTGACCGCGAGCTCGTTCGCCGCCGGCGCCACCGCCTCGATCAGCGTCCGGCGCGGGTCGCCGTGGCGCTTCGCGTCCGCCTCGATCTCCCGGACGATCAGTCGGGTCATCGCGCTGCGGCTCTCAAGCAGGGTGTTCAAGCCGTCGCGCTCCGCGCGCAGTTCGGTGAGTTCCTTCTCGATCCTGATGCCCTCGATCCGCGCCAGTTGGCGCAGGCGGATTTCCAGGATGTCGTCGGCCTGGATCGCGCTCAGGCCGAAGCGCTCGATCAGCGCCTGCTTGGGTTCGTCGGATTCGCGGATGACGCGGATCACTTCCTCGATCGAGAGATAGGCGATCATCCGGCCGTCGAGGATGTGGATGCGCCGGTCGACCTCGCCCAGCCGGTGCCGGGTCCGTCGTTCGACGGTGGCGAAGCGGAAGGCGATCCATTCCCCCAGGATCTGGCGCAGGTTCTTCTGCTGCGGATTGCCGTCGGCGCCGATCATCGTCAGGTTGATCGGCGCAGAAGTCTCCAGCGAAGTGTTCGCCAGCAAGGTCGTCATGAAGGCCGCGGGCTCCAGGCGCGAGGACTTCGGCTCTAAGAGCAGCCTGACCGTCTCCTGGTCCGAGGATTCGTCGCGCGCGGTGTCGAGCACGCCCAGGATCGTCGCCTTGAGGTTCTTCTGCTCCTGGCTCAGATCCTTCCTGCCGGATTTCGGCTGCGGATTGGTGAGCGCTTCGATTTCCGCCATCACCTGCGCCACCGAGACGCCCTGCGGCAGCTCATTGACGATGACCCGCCACTGGCCCCGGGCCAGCTCCTCGATGCGCCAGCGGGCGCGCAGGCGCAGGCTGCCGCGGCCGCTCTGATAGGCGTCGCGGATGGCCGCCGGCGGCGAGATGATCTGGCCGCCGCCCGGATAGTCGGGGCCGGGCAGGTGCGCCATCAGCTCGGCCACCGTGGCTTCCGGATGGCGGATCAGATGCACCGCCGCCTGCGCCACTTCGGTCAGGTTGTGCGGCGGCATCTCGGTGGCCATTCCGACCGCGATCCCGGAGGCGCCGTTCAACAGCGCGAAGGGCAGCCGGGCGGGCAGCAGCACGGGCTCCTTGAAGCTGCCGTCGTAGTTGGGCTTGAAGTCCACCGTGCCCCGGTCGATCTCAGCGAGCAACAGTTCCGCGATCGGCGTCAGGCGGATTTCGGTGTAGCGCATCGCGGCGGCGCCGTCGCCGTCGCGCGAACCGAAATTGCCCTGGCCGTCGGCCAGCGGATAGCGCAGGCTGAAGTCCTGGCTGATGCGCACCATCGCGTCATAGACCGAACTGTCGCCGTGCGGGTGGAGCTTGCCCAGCACGTCGCCGACCACCCGCGCGGACTTGACGTGCTTGGCGCCGGCGGCGAGCCCCATCTCGTGCATCGCGTAGAGGATGCGCCGCTGCACCGGCTTCTGGCCGTCCTCCACCTGGGGCAGGGCGCGGCTCTTGACCACCGAGACGGCGTAGGCGAGATAGGCGCGCTCGGCGAACAGATCGAGCGGCGCCGCGTCCTCGGGTAAGGTCGGCAGCGCGGGCGGCGGCGCAGGTGGCACGGGCGGCGGCATCTGGGGCGGCAGATCCGCGTCGGCAAAGAGGTCCAGGTTGTCGTTGCTCACAGGTCCGCCTCCACGCCGCTGCCCTTCCGCTCCATCCACTCGCGCCGGCCGCCGGACTCGCCCTTGGCCATCAACAGCGAGAATATTCTGCGGGTCTCCTGTTCCGCGCCCGGGCGCATCGCCACGCGCAGCATCCGGCGCGTGGCCGGGTCCATCGAGGTCTCCCTGAGCTGCTGCGGATTCATCTCGCCCAGGCCCTTGAAGCGGCCGACCTCGATCTGGTCGCTGCGCACCTTCTCCTTGGCCAGGCGCTCGGTGATCGCGGTGAGCTCGCCTTCGTCCAGCGCGTACTGACGCCGGGCCGGCTTGCCCTTGCCCTGGGCCGGAACGTCGATGCGGTAGAGCGGCGGCTGGGCGATCCAGATATGGGCATTCTCGATCAGCTTGGGGAAGTGCCGGTAGAACAGCGTCAGCAACAGGGTCTGGATATGGCTGCCGTCGACGTCGGCGTCGGCCATGATGATGATCTTGCCGTAGCGCAGGCCGGCGAGCACCGCATCCGGCGCGTCCGGGGCGTGCGGCTCGACCCCGAGGGCGACCGCGATGTCGTGGATTTCCCGGTTGGCGTAGAGCTGGCCGGCGTCGATCTCGAAGGAATTCTGCACCTTGCCGCGCAGCGGCAGGATGGCCTGGGTCTCGCGGTCCCGTCCCTGCTTGGCCGAGCCGCCGGCGGAATCGCCCTCGACCAGGAACACCTCATTGACCGCGATGTCCTGAGATTCGCAATCGGACAGCTTGCCCGGCAGCACCGCCACGCCCGAGGACTTGCGCTTCTCGATCTTCTGCGCCGACTTCTGCCGCGCCAGCGCCTGGGAGATGGCCAGCTCGGCTATCCGCCTGCCGTGCTCGACGTGGCTGTTCAACCAGCTCTCCAGCAGATCGCGGACGATGCCGGACACCAGGCGCACCGCCTCCCGGCTGTTCAGCCGCTCCTTGATCTGCCCCTGGAACTGCGGATCGAGCAGGCGCACCGAGAGGATGAAGGCCATCTTGCCGCAGACGTCCTCCTGCTGCATTTTCACGCCGCGCGGCAGCAGCGCGTGGTGCTCGACGAAGGACTTCACCGCTTCGAACACCCCGGCGCGCAGGCCCGACTCGTGGGTGCCGCCCAGCGGCGTCGGGATCAGATTGACGTAGGACTCGGAGGCGACGCTCTCCGGGTACCAGGCCAGCGCCCAGGCGGCGCCCTCGCCGATCGCGTAGTCGCCGTCGTCGGTGGCGTAGCGCTCGGCGGCGAATATCGGCGCGATCGACTCGGAGTCGCAGGCGATATCCGCGAGGTAGCCGGAGATGCCCTCGGGATAGGACCAGGTCCTGGTCGTCACCGTTCCGTCTGCCTGCTCGATCGCCAGCGTCACCGCGACGCCCGGCAGCAACACCGCCTTCGAGCGCAGGCTGCGCTCGATCGCCGCCAGGTTGAAGCGCGGGCTGTCGAAATACTTGGGGTCCGGCCAGATCCTGACCCGGGTGCCGGTCTGCTTCTGACAGTCGCCGGCGCTTGCCATCGGCGAAACCTCCTCGCCGCCGTTGGAGAAAACCAGCGCATGGATTTTCCCTTCCCGGCGGACCTCGACCTCTACCCTGGCCGACAGCGCATTGGTCACCGCGACGCCGACGCCGTGCAATCCGCCCGAGAAGGCATAGGCGCTGTTGCCCGCGCGCTTGTCGAACTTGCCGCCGGCGTGCAGGCGGGTGTAGGCCAGCACCACCACCGGGATTTGCTCCTCGGGGTGCAATCCGGTCGGGATGCCGCGGCCGTCGTCGGCGACCGAGGCCGAGCCGTCCGCATGAAGCAGCACGTAGATGTTCTTGGCGTAGCCCGCCAGGGCCTCGTCGGCGGCGTTGTCCACCACCTCGGCCAGGATGTGGGTCGGCGAGGAGGTGTCGGTATACATCCCGGGCCGCTCGCGGACCGGCTCCAGCCCCTTCAGGACGCGGAAGGAGGATTCGTCGTAGGTGTTTTTGGCCATGGTCGATGAGTGCGATGACTTTGCTAAGCTGCGGGCGATCGGTTCAGGGCCGCCGTTCGGGTCAGGCAGGGATTGTACGCGTTGCCGTCCGCTATGCCGGATGGCGGATCTGCCGCCCCGGCGTGCTAAAATGGCACGTCCATATTTGGTGCTGCCCCGATCGCTTGCCCGGATCGGGGGGACCCTCAGAAGAGAGATTGATCATGAAGACTAATGAACTGCCGGCTCCGGGGCAGTCGATTCCATTGGACGCCAAGGGAAAGGATGTGATCCTGGAGATTTTCCCGGATGGCGACATCTTTTTCTGGACCGACGACGGCATTTGTCTGGAGTTCGATCGAAAGAACACGGCACTGATCTTAGCCGCGCTGCGTCAGCAGGAGAAGCTGCCGAAGACGGCGCGACCGGCACCGGTGGCGCATGCGCCGCTTGTCCGGCCGCTCGGCGCGCTGGCCGCGGTCAATCTGAGGGCCGGCCCGGAGGCGGATTCCGGCCGGAACAAGACGCCGAACCGTCTGGTGGCGAAAGAAGAGCAGGGCTGGGGGGCCTCCGTGGTCGTCGACGGGCAGGTCGTTCGCTACTATTACGACAAGCGCGACAATGCGCGCGATGCCTCCGCCGACCACCAGATCGGCGAGGCCGGCCGGATCGCCTGACTTCGGCATCGACCGCGGCATCCGGAGCGACGATGCCCCTCCTGCGCTTCCCGCGATGACGGCCCCCGCGCTTTGTTCCGTGCTGACCGCGCGTCACGGTGCCACCCTGCTGGTCACCTTGAACCGCCCCGAGCAGCGCAACGCGCTGGATCTCGACATGCGCCAGGCGCTGGGCGAAGCGGTGTTCGCCGCGCGCGACGACGCATCAATCAAGGCGGTGGTGATCACCGGCGCCGGCGGCGCCTTCTGCTCGGGCGGCGATCTGAAATCGCTGAGCGAGGAACAGCGGCCGGTGTTCGCCGACCGCGAGCGCATCCGCCGCCTGCACCGCTGGTTCCGCGAACTGGTGAATCTGGAGAAGCCGGTGATCGCGGCGGTCGATGGCGTCGCCTTCGGCGCCGGCTTCAACCTGGCGCTGGCCTGCGACTTCATCCTCGGCACGCCGGCGACGCGCTTCTGTTCGGTGTTCGCGCGCATCGGCCTGGTGCCGGACCTGGGCGGCTTCTTCCTGCTGCCGCGCATCGTCGGCCTGCAGCGCGCCAAGGAGCTGGTGTTCTCGGCGCGCGAGCTGGGTGCCGAGGAGGCGCTGCGCTGGGGCATCGTGCACGCGATCCATCCGGCAGAGCGCCTGCAGGACGAGGCGCTGGCGCTGGCGGCGAGCTTCGAGCAGGCGCCGACCGAAGCCATCGGCATCGCCAAGAACGTGCTGAACCGTTCCTTCAATCTCGATCAGGACACGCTCTCCGAGCTGGAAGCGTCGGCCCAGGCGCTGGCGCTGCACACCGGTTATCACCGCGATGCCGCCGCGCGTTTTCTCAACAAGCAGCCGCTCGCCTTCCGCTGGAAAAAGCCCTGATCAGCTCGCGCTGAGCCAGGCGCCGGTCCATGCCAGCGCCGCCTGCAGGTGGCGCTCGGCCTCGATGCACAGGGGCTCGCCCAGCTCG
>JAJZPJ010000115.1 GCA_021811225.1 Pseudomonadota bacterium | reverse complement strand
TGTCCTTGCTCGAACGCGAGCTGGGCCGGGTCGGCGCACAGCCAGCAGCCGCTCCCCGGCGAGCCGCCCTCGCCCAACAGACGCAGCGCTGCCGCCGGCATTTCGTCGGCGGCGATGCCGAAGCTGCGGCCGAGACAGTTCTCCCATGCCAGCGGCGACTGCCAGCTCAGCGCGGCGCGGCCGAGCAGCCGCGAGAGCGTCGGCAGTTCGAGATCGTGGGCGGTATCGTGGAGCGCTTTGCCCGGCCACAGCAGGCCGGGAAGGAGCAGGTGCAGGTGCATCGCGCCATGCTAACATGCGCCATGCGCTACGAACTGTGGGTCGGGCTGCGCTACACGCGACCCAAAAAGCGCGGTGACGGCCGCAACCATTTCATCTCCTTCATTTCCATGATCTCCATGCTCGGCATCGCGCTGGGCGTGGCGGCGCTGATCGTGGTGCTCTCGGTGATGAACGGCTTCCAGAACGAATTGCGCACGCGCATCCTGGGGGTGGCGTCGCACATCGAGATCACCGGACCCGGCGATGAATTGCGCGACTGGACGAGAACCCTCCGGCAGGCGTCGCGCCATCCCGAAGTCCTGGCCGCCGCGCCCTACGTCGCCGCCGAGAGCATGCTCGCCTTCGACCAGCAGGTGCGCGGGGTGGTGGTGCGCGGCGTGCTGCCCGCGTATGAGGAGAAGGTGGCCGACTTCGAGCGGCACATGAAGGCCGGTCATCTCGCCGATCTCAAGCCCGGCGGCTTCGGCATCATTCTCGGCTCGGAATTGGCCCGGGCGCTGCAGGTGCTGCCCGGCGACAAGGTGACCCTGATCGCGCCGCAAGGACTGGTGACGCCGGCGGCGATCCTGCCGCGCCTGAAGCAGTTCACCGTGGTCGGCATTTTCGACGTCGGCATGTACGAATACGACTCGGGCCTGGCATTGATCGACATGTCCGACGCGCAGAAGCTCTACCGCATGGGCGATCATGTCTCCGGCGTGCGCCTGAAACTGGACGACCTGTTCGCAGCGCCGCGCGTGGCTCAGGAACTGCATCGCTATCTCGACCCCGACGACTACGTTTCGGACTGGACCCAGGGCCACGCCAATTTCTTCCGCGCGATCGGCATCGAAAAGAACATGATGTTCCTGATCCTGCTGTTGATCGTCGCCGTGGCGGCTTTCAACATCGTATCCACCCTGGTGATGGCGGTCACCGACAAACAAGCCGACATCGCCATCCTGCGCACGCTCGGCGCCAGCCCGCGCAGCATCATGGCGGTGTTCGTGGTTCAGGGGGCGCTGATCGGCGCGATCGGCATGATCCTGGGCGTGATCGGCGGCGTGGCGCTGGCGAAGAACGTCGGCGTCATCGTGCCGGCGCTGGAGCACCTGTTGCACACGCACTTCCTGGCGAAGGACGTGTATTACATTTCGGAACTGCCCTCGGACCTGGAATGGCACGACGTCCGCGTCATCGCCTCGGTATCCTTCCTGCTCACGCTCCTGGCGACGCTCTATCCCAGTTGGCGTGCCTCCCGCGTCAATCCGGCGGAGGCGCTGCGCTATGAGTGACGGCCTTCCCCCCGGCCCCCGTTCCACCACTGCGGGTGGTCCTGCCGTGCTCTCCTGCACCGGGCTGAAGAAGTCGTTCTGGCAGGGCGGCGTCGAGGTGCCGGTGATCGGCGGCATCGATTTTTCGCTCGGACGCGGCGAGCGGGTGGCCATCGTCGGCGCCAGCGGTTCGGGCAAGAGCACGCTGCTGCATCTTCTGGGCGGGCTGGATGTGCCCAGCGCGGGCAGCGTCGCGGTCGCGGGCCGCGAACTTACCTCGCTGTCGGAGGCCGAACGCGGTCGCCTGCGGAACGAAACCCTGGGCTTCGTCTACCAGTTCCACCACCTGCTGCCGGAGTTTTCGGCCTTGGAGAATGTCGCCATGCCGCTCCTGATCCGGCGCCTGCCCAAGGCGCAGGCGCAGGCGCAGGCCGCTGCCGTGCTGGCCGAGGTGGGCCTGGGCCACCGGCTCGAACATCGTCCGGGCGAACTGTCGGGCGGCGAACGCCAGCGCGCTGCGATCGCCCGTGCCCTGGTGACGCGACCGGCCTGCGTGCTCGCCGACGAGCCGACCGGCAACCTCGATCGCCATACCGCGGACACGGTATTCGATCTGATGCTGAGCCTGAATGCCTCGCACGGCATCAGCTTCATCGTCGTCACCCACGATCCCCAACTGGCGGCGCGGGCGCAGCGCGTGCTGCGCCTGGAAGACGGCAAGCTGCAGCCCTAATCAATCCGCGCCTTGCGCCTGTGCCATTGCCGGACCAGGTAGATCCGCCAGGCCAGGCGCGTGGCGACATAACCCGCGAGCGCGAGCAGCGAGGCGAGCAACAGCAGGCCGAGCGCGAGCGGCTCGCCCAGCCCGATCATCCACGCGCTCAAGGCCTTGATCCAGGCCGACAGGCCGGCCGGACCGTAGCCCGGCGGCGCAGTGAAGGCGCCGCCGTCCGGTTCGCCGAGGGCCGCTCGACCCAGCGCGAAGGCGACGAAATACAGCGGCACGATGGTCAGCGGATTGGTGTAGAGGGTGGCGATCAGCGCCAGCGGCAGATTGACCCGGAACAGCACCGCGCAGATCGCCGCGCCGAGCATCTGGAACGGCCCCGGAATCAATCCGCAGAACAGGCCGACCGCGATGCCGCCGGCGGCGGAGCGGCGGTTCAGGTGCCACAGGCGTGGATGCAGCAGGGTGCCGCCGAAGGGCGCCAGCCAGCGGTTGTTCCGTACCGCCCGATGGTCCGGAAGATATTTGCGCAGTCGCTTCATCACCACGCGATTCTAGCGGAACGCCCACGCTCTCTGGTTAAATGGGCGTTATGCGTTTGTCAATTATCGCCTTTGCCCTCGGCGTACTCCTGTTGCAGCAGCAGGCGGTGCTGCCCGAGCTGCGCACGATCGGCTTGCTGGTCGCGGCCGCCTTGCTGCTCGCCGCCGTCCGCCGCCAGCGCCCGGCGGCGCCGACGGCCGTGCTGCTGGCAGCATCGCTGCTGGGCTATGCCTGGGCCGCCGGGGTGGCCACGCTGCGCCTGGCGGACGCCTTGCCGGCGGCGATCGAAGGGCGCGACCTCCATCTCGTCGGCGTGGTCAGCAAGCTGCCGCAACGCCTCGAGAACGGCACGCGCTTCGATTTTTCCGTCGAGTCGGCCGATGCGCCGGTGCCCGCGCATGTCTCCCTGACGTGGTATCGCGGCTGGCGCCGCGAAGCCGGGGAGGCGGCCGTGCCCGTCAGCGCCCCGGCAGTGCATGCCGGCGAGCGCTGGCGGCTGACGGTGCGGCTGAGGCGTCCGCACGGCAATCTCAATCCCGACGGCTTCGATTTCGAAGCCTGGCTGCTCGAAGCCGGGATCCGCGCCACCGGCGTGATCCGGCCGGCGCCGGACAATCAGCGTCTCGACGCCTTCGTGCGCACGCCCGGCAATCTCGTCGAAAGACTGCGCGAGTCCGTCCGCAGCCGCATTGTCGCGGCCCTGCCCGAGGCGCCCTACGCCGGCGTCCTGGTGGCCCTGGCGGTGGGCGATCAGCAGGCGATCGGCGCCGGACAGTGGCAGCTCTTTGCCCGCACCGGCATCACCCACCTGATGAGCATCTCCGGTCTGCACGTGACCATGCTGGCCGGCCTCGCCTATCTCCTGAGCTCCTGGCTGTGGCGTCGCAGTCCCGCCCTGATGCTGCGCCTGCCGGCGCAGAAGGCGGCGGTGCTCGGCGGCTTTTTCGCCGCACTCGGCTACTGCCTGCTGGCGGGCTTTGCCGTGCCGGCGCAGCGCACCCTCTACATGCTGGCGGTGGTGGCGGCCGCGCTCCTCAGCAACCGCAGCACGTCGGTCAGCCGGGTGCTGGCGCTGGCCCTGTTGCTGGTGTTGCTCGTCGATCCCTGGGCGGTGCTCGCACCCGGCTTCTGGCTGTCGTTTTGCGCCGTCGCCGTGCTCTTCTATGCCGGCAGCGGCCGGCTCGGCCCCGGCCACTGGCTGGGCGCCTGGGCCAGGGCGCAGTGGGCGGTGACGGCGGCGATGATCCCGGCCCTGTTGCTGCTGTTCCAGCAATTCTCGCTGGTCTCGCCGCTGGCCAACGCCATCGCCATCCCGGTGGTGAGCTTCGTCGTGACGCCGCTGGTGTTAGCCGCCGCGGCGCTGCCGCATTCGGGCTTCCTGCTGCAATTCGCGCATCTCGCCACGAGCTGGCTGATGACGCTGATGCAGTGGCTCTCCGCGCTGCCCTGGGCGGTCTGGCAGCAGCCGGAACCGCCGCTGTGGTCGGTGCTGGCGGCGCTCCTGGGCGGCGTCTGGCTGCTCGCGCCGCGCGGATTCCCGGCGCGCTTCCTGGGCGTTGCGGCGATGCTGCCGATGCTGCTGGTGGCGCCGCCACGGCCGGCGCCGGGCGAAGCCCGGATCACCACCCTGGACGTCGGCCAGGGGCTGGCGCTGCATGTCCAGACCGCCCACCACGATCTGATTTTCGACACCGGCCCGAGGTACTCGACGGAGGCCGACAGCGGCAAGCGCATCATCATCCCTTACTTGCGCAGCCGGGGCGTCGCGCGCCTCGACGGCCTGATCGTCTCGCATCAGGACAACGATCACGCCGGCGGCGCCGCATCGCTGCTCGAAGCGCTGCCGGTGGGCTGGCTGGCCAGCTCGCTGCCCGCCGGACATGCGCTGCTCGCCGCCCCGGTCAAGGCCGTCCGTTGCCAGGATGGCCAGGCCTGGCGCTGGGACGGCGTCGGCTTCGCCTTGCTGCACCCGAGCGCCGATCAGTACCAGCGCGCGACGCAGCGGAGCAACGATCTGAGCTGCGTCCTCAGAGTCGACAACGAGCACGGCAGCTTGCTCGCCGCCGCCGACCTCGAAGGCCGCGCGGAAAAGGCGCTGCTTGGGCGCCACCTTCGGGAGCTGGCCAGCGACGTGCTGATCGTGTCCCATCACGGCAGCCGCAGCGCCTCGTCGCCGGCCTTCGTCGCCGCGGTCGGCGCGCGCGCCGCGATCTTCTCGGTCGGCTATCGCAACCGCTTCCATCATCCCAACGCCGCGGTGCTGGAACGCTACCGGGCCAGCGGCGCGGCGCTCTATCGCACCGATCGCGACGGCGCCGTGAGCCTCAATCTGGGTTCTCCCGCCGCGACCATCGTCACCGAGCGCGAAGAGCGGCGGCGCTACTGGCACGGTCGCTGAGGAGCGGCGCTAGCCGATCTGCCGATAGAGGCTCTCGAATGCGGCGGCGAATCGCTTCCCGTCCATCAGCGGGCTAGCTTCCAGACGGCTGCGCAGCGTCATTCGCAGATGCTGCAAGCGGGACCAATCGCTCGCGAGTCCGACCGCGATGTCGATGAAGGAGGCGTCGTCGAAGGCCGCGAGTTCGGCCAGGCCCAGGTTGTTCAGCTGACTCCAGCCGGCCCTGCCGACGACGCTCGCCCCGACCCGGCTGACCACCGGCACGCCCATCCAATAGGCGTCGAGACTGGTGGTGTGTCCGTTGTAGGGCAGGGTGTCGAGGCAGATGTCGATGCGCCGGTAGGTCTGCAGATACTGCCAGCGCGGCTGAAAACCGACGAACTCGATGCGCTCGGCGGCGATGTCGAATTGGGCCAGCCGGTCGAGCACCCGTTGCCGGTGGCGCCCGCTGGCCGAGAGCAGGATCAGGCGGGAAGAGGGCAGCCTGGTCATGACCGGCCCCCAGCGATCGAGCGTGGCGTCGGTGATCTTGCAGAAGTTGTTCAGGCAGCCGAAGGTGAGGTGGCCCGCCGACGCGGCCGGCAGGGGGTTGGGCTGCAATCCGGAGATCAACGGGTCGTAGCACCAGAAGCTGTCGGGCAGTCGCAGCGAGGCTTCCGTGTACCGGTCGTCGCCGAATTCGGGCGGGTCCAGCCAGGGATCGGTGATCCGGTAGTCCATCGCGGGATTGCCCGTGGTGCCCGGATAGGCCAGCCAGGCGAGCTGCACCGGCGCCGGCTTGCGCGCGAACAGCAGCGGGCGACCGTTGGCCATGTGCATGGCGAGATCGACCAGAATGTCGATGCCGTCGCCGCTGATCTGTGCCGCGAGCTGCTCGTCGCTTTTCAAATGGGTGGCGTGCCAGACATCGGCGTGTTCGGCCAATCTCGCGCTGATCAAGTCGGGCCGCGGCAGATGCGCGTAGCAATGGATTTCGTACTTCGTGCGGTCATGATGGGACAGCAGCGGCAGGGTGAAGAATGACTGGCAGTGATTGCGAAAGTCGGGCGAGACGTAGCCGATGCGCATGCGCCGGCCGGACTTATGCCGGCGCGCGGCGGCAGGTTTGAGCGGGGGGATGGCGCGGAGGTGGGCGGCGGCGAACAGTTCCATTTCCGCCAAAATGGCCCGCTCATCGAAGTCGGGATGGAAGCTGAGCGTGTATAGGAAATTGCTGTGGATGGCCGCGTTTCCCGGATCGAGCTCGATGGCGCGACGGTCGCAGGCCATCGCTTCGTCCAGCCTGCCCGCGTCCTTGAGAATGCCGCCCAGATTGGAGTGAGCGTCGGCGTAATCGGGCTTGATGCTTATCGCCTGCCGGCAACTGGCTTCGGCCTCGTCCAAGCGGCCCAGTTTTTTGAGGGCAATGCCCAGATTGTTGTGCGCCTCGGCGTAATCGGGCCGGCTCGCGAGTATCCGACGGTAGTTTGCCACCGCGTCGTCGAGTCGCCCGAGCTCCAGCAGGGCGTTGCACAGATCGTACCGCGCCTCGGTGCGATCGGGATCGATTTCCTGCGCCCGGCGATAGCTCGCCACCGCCTCATCGAGCCGCCCCAGCTCGCGCAGGAGCTTGCCCAGCGCGGCATGCACGCCGGCATGATCCGGCTTGAGCTGCAGCGCCCGGCGAAAACTGGATTCGGCCTCATTCAGGCGGCCAGCGCGCATCAGGATCATCCCCAGATTGCCGTGCGCCTCGACGAAGTCAGGCCGATCGCGCAGCGCCCGCCGACAGCAGGCTTCCGCCTCGTCCAGCCGGTTCAGGTCCTTGAGGGTGACGCCGAGGTTGTTGTAGGCCTCGACATAATCCGGGCTGATCTGCAGCGCGCGCAGAAATCGGGTCTCGGCCTGCGAATGCCTGCCCGTGCTCAGGTAGACGATGCCCAGAATATTGTGCGCTTCCGCATGATCCGGCTTGATCTGCAGCGCCCGCAGCAGGCAGGCCTCCGCCTCTTCCGGCCGTCCCAGGCGCTGGAGCTGGTTGCCCAGGTTGCTATGCACATCGGGATTGTCCGGCGACAGGGACGCCGCTTTTTGCATGTGCGCCAAGGCGCTTGCGCCTTGCCCCATCCGCTCGCATACCGCACCCAGCATCGTCCAGCCGAACGCGTATGACGGGAAACGTTCGGTGAGCGCATGGATCAGCTTCGCCGCTTCCGCGTATTGCTCTGCCGAGACGAGCGCTAGGATCGCGTCGATCGCCGGCGGAGCGGGGCTCTCCTCCCTGTCTGAATTGCTCATCTTGCGGCTGTGTCGACCGTGAAACGGATTCAAGCGATGGCCTGGATTGTAGCGCCTTGGTGCCGGCCGCAACCTCGCCGGCCCGGCCGATGAGCTGCAGCCTTAGCGGCAAGGCCGGTTTTCGTTCCCGCGTGGGCTTGGTGCCGCGAAGCCTGGTGCTAGACTGGGTCTTCCCTTTTCTTCAGGAGCCTTCATGCGCAGCCGTAGCGTACAGTGCCTCTCTCCCGCCGGTCTGCATCGCATGGCCTACACCGAGTGGGGCGATGCCGCCAACCCCCGCGTGCTGGTCTGCGTCCATGGCCTGACCCGCTGCGGCCGAGACTTCGATTTCCTCGCCGAGGCGCTGTCTGACACGTACCGGGTGGTCTGCCCCGACGTGGTCGGCCGCGGCCAGAGCGACTGGCTCAGGAACAAGGCGCTGTACGGCGTTCCGCAATACGCCGCGGACATGGTGACGCTCCTGGCGCGGCTCGACGCGGAGGAAGTGCATTGGCTCGGCACCTCGATGGGCGGGCTGATCGGCATGGCGCTGGCGGCCCAGGAGAACACCCCGGTCAAACGTCTGGTGCTGAACGATGTCGGTCCGGTTCTGACCGCGGTCTCGCTCAAGCGCATCGGTGAATACCTCGGTCAGGCGCCGCGCTTCGACAGCATCGAGCAGGCCGAGGCCTTCGTGCGTCTGGTCAGCGCCCCCTTCGGGCGTCTCACCGACGCGCAATGGCGGCACCTGACGAGGCACGTGGTGCGCACCGCCGCCGACGGCAGGATCGAGTTCCGCTACGACCCGGGCATCGCCCAGCCCTTCGCCCAGGATGCCGGCGGCGGCCAGGACGTCGATCTGTGGCCGCTCTACGACGCCATCCGCTGCCCGACGCTGGTGCTGCGCGGCGCCGACTCGGACCTGCTGCTGGCAAAGACCGCGGCGCAGATGGCCAGCCGTGGGCCGCACGCCCAGACGGTGGAGATTGCCGGCGTCGGCCACGCGCCGATGCTGCTCGACGAGTCGCAGGTCGGCATCGTCCGAAATTTCCTCCTCGCCGGCTAGTG
>JAJZPJ010000114.1 GCA_021811225.1 Pseudomonadota bacterium | reverse complement strand
GATCAGCTGCAGGGTCGCGGCGTCGGCGGCGAGAACGATGCCGCCCTCGTCCTCCAGGCCGAGATCGATGCCCCGCGCCTGGGCCAGGGGCAGGGCGTCTTCGATCAGTTCCTGCGCCAGTTGCGAGAGTTCGAGCCTCGTGCTCGTCGCGACGGCGGCCTGGCTCCTGGCCAGGCTCAAGAGCTGTTCGGTCAGGCGCCGCGCCCGCTCGATGCCGGCTCTCAGGGGGCCGACGCGCTCGCGCATCGCGGCGGGCGAGCCGGCGTTCTCCAGGTTCTGCGCCTGCAGCGACAGGGCGGTGAGCGGGCTGCGCAATTCGTGGGCGGCGTCGGCGATGAAGCGGCGCTGCTCGCTCATCAGCTCGGTGATGCGCGCCAGCAGGCGGTTGATGGCGCGCACGAAGGGCGCGATCTCGTCGGGGACGTCGCCGTCGGGCAGCGGCTGCGGTCGGCCGGCCGGCTGCTGGTCCAAGGTGTGCGCGAGGCTCTTCACCGGCGCCAGTTCGGTCCTGACGATGCGCGCGGCGAGCCAGACCAAGAGCGGCAGGAGTAACAGCAGCGGCGCCAGCGTGCGCAGCGCGCTGAAGATCGCCATCTCGTCGCGCACCTGGGTCTCCTGGGCGACGGCGATGCGCGTGCCGGCACGGGTCTGGCGCACGAACACGCGCCAGCGGTCGTCGCCGCCCAGGGTATGGAAGCCGGGCGGCAGGGCGGCCGGCAGCCAGGCCGGCGAGACCGTGCCCGGGTCGGGCGGCAGGTGCATCACCAGCACCCGCTCTTCCGGGTCGCTGTCGGTGCCGCCGCCGCCGACCGCTCGGCCCGCATCGGGCAGGCGGGAGGCGTCGGCCAGGACGGCGATCTGGCGCAGCGACTCGTCCTGGAATTCCTGGGCTTCGACGTAGGCGAAGCCGAACGAGGCGGCACCGGCCAGGAGGCCCGCCAGCACGATGGCCAGGGCCAGGGTGCGCGACAGATGCCGCTCCAGTGAACGGTTCACGCGGAGCCTTCCTTGCCGCCGAAGATCCGGTACAGGACCGGCATCACCACCAGCACCAGCGGCAGTTGCACCGCCAGGCCGGCGATGATCGCCACCGCCAGCGGCTGCTGCATCGCCGAGCCCTGGCCGATGGCCAGCGCCAGCGGCAGCAGGGTGAGAATGGCGGCGAAGGTGGTCATGGCGATCGGGCGCATGCGGTTCTTGCCGGCCTCGATCAGTGCCTGATGGAAGGGAAGGTCACGGATCAGATCGCGGTATTCGGAGAAATAGAAGATCGCGACCTCGGTGACGATGCCGACGATCATGGTCATGCCCATCATCGCCGAGATGTTGAGTTCGATGCCGGTCAGCCACAGGCCGGTGAACACCGCCGACACCGCCAAGAGCGGTATCGCCAGGATCGCCAACGCCATGCGGAAGCTCTCATAGAGGAACAGGAGCAGCAGGAACACCAGCCCGATGGCGGCGGCGAACACCGCCATCAGGCCGCGGAAGGCGATCTGCTGCTGCTTGTAGAGGCCGCCCAACTCGAAATACATGCCCTTGGGCAGAAGATTCGGCGTCGCCATCACTCTCTGGATGTCGCTGATCACCGGCCCCAGCGAGCGGCCGCTGATCCGTCCGGTGACCGCCACCATGCGCTTCAGGTTCTCGCGCGTGATCTGCGGCTGGCCGCTGACCGGCACGATGCTCGCCACCCGCTTGAGCGGAAAGACGTGGCCGTCCGGGGCGCGGATCAAGAGCTTGCCGACATCCGGCACGATGGCGCGCTGGTTCTTGGGTATCCATACCCGCACCCCGACCAGCTTGGGCCCTTCCTGCATCTGCGTGGTGACTACGCCTGAGAGATAGCCGTCGAGGATCTGCGTGATGCTGTCCGGGTTCATGCCTTCGAGGGCCGCCTTGACCCGATCGACGTGGATTTCCAGGGCGTCGCCGGCGGGGTTGATGCCGTCCTTGGTGTCCACCACGCCGGGCACCTTATTGATGGCCGCGACCACCCGGTGCGCCGCGGCATCCAGTGCCTGCGGGTCGTCGGAGAACAGCTTGATCTCGATCGGCTGCGGCACCGAGGTGAGGTCGCCGATCAGATCCTCCAGCAATTGCGCCAGTTCGATGTCCAGGCCCGGCACCTGCGCCTCGACCTGCTTGCGGATGTCGTCCATGATGGTCTCGATCGGCGGCCGCTGGCCGGATTTCAGGCGCACGAAGAAGTCGCCCTCGTTGGACTCGGTGACGCCGCCGCCCAGTTGCGTGCCGGTGCGGCGCGAAAAGGTATCGACGTAAGGGTTGGCCTTGATGATGGCCTCGACCTGCATCAGCAGGCGGTTGGTCTCGGTCAGCGAGGTGCCCGGCTGGGCGCGGTAATCGAGGATGAAGCCGCCCTCGTCCATGGCTGGCATGAAGCCCGAGCCGACCTGGTTGAAGGCCACCAGACCGATGCCCAACAGCGGCAGCACGAACAGCAGGACCAGCGCCGGACGCGCCAGCACGCGCTGCATCAGGGCTTCGTAGCGGCGATGCAGCCATTGGGTCAGGCGGCCGCCTTCCTCCTGGTCGGCATCCTTTTCGTTGAGAAAATGATCGGCCAGGATCGGCACCGCCAGCCAGGTGACGAAGAAGGAGATGACCAGGCCCGAGGCCATGGTCAGGGACAGCGCCTTGAAGAAGGCGCCGGTGACGCCGGTGAGAAAAGCCAGCGGCAGGAAGATGACGATGGTGGACGCCGAGGAGCCGGCCAGCGGGCGGATGAATTCCGCCGCGGCGGCCATCACCCGGCCATGGTGCTCGCCGGTCGCGCCGCGCAGCCGGCGCACGATGTGCTCGACCATGACGATGGCGTCGTCGATGATCAGTCCCACCGCCGCCGCCATGCCGCCCAGGGTCATGATGTTGAAGCTCATGTTGAGCGCGTAGAGCAGCACCACCGTCGCCGCCAGCACCGCCGGGACCACCACGGCGGCGATCAGGGTGATCTTGATGTTGCGCAGGAAGGCGAACAGCACCAGGATGGCGAGACCGGTGCCGATCAGGATGGCGTCGCGGACGCTGGATGCGGCGGCCGTCACCAGCACGCTCTGGTCGTACCAGTTGGCGAGCTTGACCCCGGGGGGCAGTTGACTGCGATAGGCGGCGAGCTTGGCGTGGATATCGCGGGCGATCTGCACGCTGTTGCTGCCCGGCTGCTGATAGATGTTGAGCAGCACCGCCGGGCGGCCGTCGGCATCGACCTTGATCCACTGCGGCACCACGCCGTCCGTGACCTGGGCCACGTCTTCCAGCCGGACGATGCCCTGGCTGCCGCTCCGGATGATGGTCTGTCCGATCTGCTTGAGCTTGGTAAGACGCGTATCCGCGATCGCCAGATACAGCTTGTAGTGGTCTTCCAGCCGGCCCACGGCGCTGACCACGTTGGCGGCCGAGAGCGCTTGCGCCACGTCGCCCAGCGTCAGCCCGTAGGCGGTAAGCCGCGCCGGATCGACGGTCACCCGGTATTCCTCGCGGGCGCCGCCGATCACCTGGATGCGCGCCACGCCATTGACGCCGGAGAGCAGGGGGCGCAACTGGTAGCGCGCCAGATCGTACAGGGCGGTCTGCGATTGGGTTTTCGAGGTCAGGCTGTAGGCCAGGATCGGGAATACCGTCGGGTCCATGCGCTTGGTGGACATCCGGGTGCCCGGCGGCAGGCGCGACAGGATCTGGGTGATCGCCTCATTGACCTGCGAGGTCGCCAGTCCCATGTCGTTGCCCCAGTCGAAACTCACCGACACTTCCGCCGAGCCCCGGCTGGTGGTGGAGCGCACGTCGCGCACGCCGGGCACGCGGCGCACCGCTTCTTCCACCGGCTGGGTCACCGTCAGCATCATCAGGTCGGCGGGCCGGTCGCCGGCATCGAGCGACACCAGCACGCGGGGAAAGTCGATATTCGGGAACAAGGTCACCGGCAGCCTGAACGCCGCCAGCGTTCCGCCCAAGGCCAGTAAGGCCAGCAGGAACAGGATCGAGCGGCGGTGATCCTGCATCCAGCGGGTGAAGCTCATCGGGCGCCTCCGCGTACCGCCATGCCATCCTGCAATTCATAGTTGCCCAGGCGCACCACCGGCTTCTCGGGGTCGAAGGCGCCATGCACGGCGACCATGCCGTCCTGCGTCAGGCCGGTAGTCACCTCGATCCGCTGGGCCTTACCCTTGGCCACCTGAAAAACATAGGCGCCGCGGGCATCAGTCAATACCGCCGAACGCGGCACCACCCATTCGAGCTTGTGCGCCAGTTGCACCTTCGCATGGACCTTGGTGCCGGGCATCAATACCTGGTCTTGCAATTCCACCAGTACATCGACGAACTGGGTCTGCGGGTCGATCACGCCGAACACTTGCGCCACCCGTCCGCTGAGCTTGCGTTCTCGATCGAACACCGGCGCCACTTCGACCGCCATGCCGGGATGCACCTGCGCCACCTGGTCCGGTTCGATGCCCAGGATCACGCGGCTTCGGCCTGCGTGCGCCAGCGTCAGGAGCGGCGCGCCGGCGGCCAGGCGCTCGCCCTGGGCCGCCAGGACGCTGGTGACGACGCCGTCGAAGGGCGCGGTGACTCGCTCCAGCGCCTGGCCGGCGCCTATCCTCTGCTGCGCCTGCAGGGCGGCTTCGGCCTCCGCCAGCGCCTTCTTCGCCGCCGCCAGTTGCGACTGGGTGGCCAACTGCTGGGCCAGCAGTTGCCCGGTGCGGGCGAGTTCGCCCCGGGCAAAATTCACGGCCTCTCGCGCACGCAGGTAGGCCAGGGTGGCGTCGGCACCGGTGGCGAAGTCGAGCAGGACTTCGCCCTTTTTCACCACCTGGCCGGCACTCACCGAGAGGCTCGCGATCTGGCCGGGGCGGGGCAGGCTGACGGTGTGCAGGCTGCGCGTATCCGGGGAGACGACGCCGTAGCCCGACACGGTGTCGCTCATCGCCTGCTGTTTCAGCGCCACGGTCTCGACCTGCACGCTCGGCGCTTGGGTCGTCTGGGCCGCCAGGAGCGTGTTCGTGCTCAGCAACAGGGACAGCAGCAGACCCGGCAGAGTGAACACCCGGAAGACTCGACGCATCATTGCTTGCTCCTGTTTTGCCCGGGCAGTTCCGGCCCGAGCAGGGCCTCCAGCGCGATTCTCTGTTCCGTCAGCGCCTCTTGCAGCTCGATGGCTTCGCTGCGTTTATCCAGCAGCGCGGTTTGCAAGCGGACGTAATCGGGCGCGCTCATGTTGCCGGCCCGATACGCCGCGCGCGCGCGCTGCGCCACGGTCTTGAGCTCGATCACTCCCCGGCGCGAGCGCTGCAACTGCGCTTGCAGCAAGGGAAGATTTTCCAGCGCGATGGCGACCTCGCCGGCGGCGCTGTTCAGACGGTTCTGGTATTCGTCATAGAGCTTCCGGCGCGTCGCCTTCTCGATGGCGATGTTGCCGCGATTGGCGTTGAAGATCGGCAGAGAGAGGCTCAGGCCGAAGCCGACGGTATAGAGGCCGCTGGTGTCGCGGGCGCGGGTGAGGCCGATGTTCAGGGCCGGAAACTGCGCCAGAATCGCGCCGCGAAACTTTTCTTCCTGGGAGCGATAACCCGCCCGCAGGGCCTGCAGATCCGGACGTTGCTTGAGGCGCTGCTCCAGATCGGCGCGCACGCCGGCGGCATCGATTTCGATCGGCACCGGCTCGCCGATCAGATCGAGCCGCGCGTCGGCGGCCAGCCCGAGCAGGCGATCGAGGGCGGCGCGGTCTTGCAGGCGGCTGCGTTCGAGTTGGTTGCTCCGGCGTTCGATCTGCTGCAAGGCGGCCAGGTCGGCGCTGGCATAGTCCAGGGTGACATTGCCCGCAGCCAGCGCCCGACGGCTGCTGCGATAGCGCCCGGCCAGCAGTTTGCGCTCGGCCCGCGCCTGATCGAGCAGCGCTTGTTGCGCGCGCAGGCGGGTGAACAGCAATCGCGCCTGACTCACCACCTGCCATTCCTGCCAGAGCAGTTCCAGGTTCACCCGCCGCAGATTGGCGCCGGCCGCACCGACGCGGGAAGAACGCAAGAGCAGGGCGCTCACATCGTAGCTCGGGTTGACACTGAAGCCGTTGCTGTTGCCCGAGGTGCCATTGGTGGGGTGGTCGAAGCTTGCGCCCAGTTGCGGATCGGGCAGCAGGCCGGCGGCGAAGGCCTGGGCCCGGGCAATGCCCAGCTCGTCCCGCATCTCTTTGAGTTGCGGGTTGTTGGCCACCGCCAGCATCGCCACCTCGGTGCTGTCCAGGCCGTTTGCCGGGTCGAAGAGATGCGTGGACAGATTGCGGAAGGGCAGGCTCGCCGGATCGACGCTGATGGCAGAAGCCGAGCGCGGCTGATCGACGCGCTCGGGCAGCGGTCTGGGTACGTAGCTGGCGCAAGCGGCCAGAGCGAGCGTGGGCAGGACGATCGCCAGCGAGGCAAGTCTCATTGCCCGTGCTTTCCTTTGTCCGGCTTGTCCACCATCCAGCCGGCGCCGCGGACGTTCCTGATGACGTCGGCACCGAGCTTCCTGCGCACGCCGTGGATCAGGAAATCGACGGCATTGCTCTCCACTTCCTCGTTCCAGCCGTAGATGCTGCTCTCCAGTTCGGCGCGGGTGAGAATCGCCCCGGGGCGCAACAGCAGCGCCTGGAGCAGCGCGAACTCGCGCGCCGAGAGTTGCAGCACGAGATCGCCGCGATGCGCCTCGCGCGTCGCCGGGTCGAGGCTGACCACGCCGTTGGAGAGCAGCGGCGCCGCCTGCCCGCCCTGGCGGCGGGCCACCGCCCGCAGCCGCGCGAGCAGCTCATTGACGTCGAAGGGTTTGACCAGGTAGTCG
The DNA here is from genome assembly GCA_021811225.1 of Pseudomonadota bacterium. Taxonomy (GTDB): domain Bacteria; phylum Pseudomonadota; class Gammaproteobacteria; order Burkholderiales; family Rhodocyclaceae; genus CAIYYX01. The sequence continues at coordinate 1,727 of JAJZPJ010000114.1, read as the reverse complement.
TCGGCGCCGAAATCCAGTCCCTTGATCCGGTCGTCGATGCCATCCCTGGCGGTGATGACGATCACCGGCACGGCATTGCCGGCCTGGCGCAGGCGCCGCAGAACTTCCAGGCCGTCGCGCTTGGGCAGCCCCAGATCGAGCAGCACCGCCTGATGCTCGCCCAGTTCCAGCGCGCTGGCCGCCGCGGCGCCGTCTTGCACCCAATCAACGGCGTAGGCGGCGTCCCGCAGCGCGACCACCACCGCCTCGCCGATCATGCGGTCGTCTTCAACGAGCAGGATGCGCATCGGGGACTCCTGCGCTCGTCATTGCGCGGCCCGCAGGGCCGCGGCAATCGCAACGACGGCATTGCCCTCAATCGGCATTGGGCCCTTCCCTATCGTTTTCCAGTACCTTGCCGGTCTTGGCATCGACGCCGACTTCCTGCGTGTGCTTGCCGCTCTTGATGTCGAAGGAATAGCGCAGGCCGCTGCCGCCCTTCTCCTGCTCCAGTTCTTCGTCGCTGATGTTGCCGGGATGGGCCTTGAGCGCGATCGCGCGGGCCTGCTCGATGCTGATTTTCGCCTGCCCGGCGAACTGCTGGCCGGTGTAGGCGAAGGCGCTGAGCGCACTCAAGCTCAGGGCCAGGCCCAGGATGACTTGCTGTTTCGATACGGTCATGATGATGCTCCAATAGAGTTGATTGAGTTCAGGCGGACGCTTATGCGTACACCTTGATCGTCACTCTACCGGCCGAAAATTAGGCGCGCGATAGGAGTTGTCACGGCCAGCAATGATTCATTTTTGAGCAGCCTGATTGATGGCGGCCAGCGGCCAGTTCTGGACCTGCTGCCACACCTGCTGCACCGCCGGCGGCAGCTTGTCCATGTGCTTCAGGAACAGCGCCAGCGTCCATATCTGCCGGTCGTTCAAGGAGTCCCGGAACGAAGGCATGCCGGTCAGGCGGATGCCGTGCTGGATCTTCCAGAACGAATAGCCTTGCGGATCGTCCTCGACCCCGTCGGTCGCCAACTGCGGCGGCTTCTGGTAGAGGCCTTTCGCTATCGGCGAGGGCGCCGCGGCGCCCTTGGCGTCGCCGTGGCAAACCGCGCAGTTCTGCGCGAACAAGTGCACGCCTTCGAGCAGGTTCTGATCGGTGAGCGCCACCGGATTCTGGCCCTTCGGCGCCTCGCGCTTCAGCGTCGCACGCAGCGAGGTGCGCGCCATCCAGGTTTCCAGCCAACTTGGCCTGGCATCGGCATTGGCCGGAATGTAGCCGCTTTGCACCAGCGCGTAAGCGCCGAGCAGACCGAGGACGAGCGTTAGGACGATTCCGAAAACCACGGATTTGAACATGATGTCTCCTCATTCAGGACGGGGGTCTCCCGGGACGCGCGCAGACATTCCCGCGCCCGCAGGAAGATTGTACCCATGATAGCGATCGAGAATTAGCGCAGGATTAGTGCCCGTTTTGCCGTCGGGGAGTTGTTGCCCGGCGGCAATTACGGGCACTTATGCCGCGAAGCGGCGCCAGTGGAGCTGCCTCGGAGCCTGTCGCCCGGGGAGTTGTTGCCCGGCGGCAATTACGGGCACTTATGCCCTGTCCGCAGCACAACCCTGCCTGCGCAGCAGGTGCTAGTGGTCAGTCATCGAAGAATCGATGGATACAACAATGAGTGACAAATGTAGGTCGGCCTTCAGGCCGACAGTCCCACAGGGACTTCCTCTGGTCGTCGGGCTAAAGCCCG
>JAJZPJ010000113.1 GCA_021811225.1 Pseudomonadota bacterium | reverse complement strand
CACTTCGGCGGCATGTTCCTTTTTCGCCATCGGGAAGCCCAGCCGCGCCCGGCTGTCGAGGTAGCTCTGCGCGACGCTGCGCGCCAGGTTGCGGATGCGGCCGATGTAGGCGGCGCGCTCGGTCACCGAGATGGCGCCGCGCGCATCGAGCAGGTTGAAGGTGTGCGCCGCCTTCAAAATCTGCTCGTAGGCCGGCAGCGCGAGCTTCTGCTGCATCAGGTACTGCGCCTGCCTCTCATGGGCGGAGAAGGCGGAGAGCAGGAAGTCGACGTCGCTGTGCTCGAAGTTGTAAGCGGACTGCTCTATCTCGTTCTGGAGATAGACGTCGCGGTAGGTGAGCCGCGCGGTCCATGCGAGATCGAAGACATTCTCGACGCCCTGCAGGTACATCGCCAGGCGTTCCAGTCCGTAAGTGATCTCGCCGGTGATGGGCTTGCAGTCTATCCCGCCGACCTGCTGGAAGTAGGTGAACTGCGTCACCTCCATGCCGTTCAACCATACTTCCCAGCCCAGGCCCCAGGCGCCCAGGGTCGGATTCTCCCAGTCGTCCTCGACGAAGCGGATGTCGTTTTGCTTGAGGTCGAGGCCCAAGGCTTCGAGCGAGCCCAGGTAAAGATCGAGAATGTTTGCGGGAGCCGGTTTCAACACCACCTGGTACTGGTAGTAATGCTGCAGGCGGTTGGGATTCTCGCCGTAACGCCCGTCCTTGGGCCGGCGCGAGGGCTGAACGTAGGCGGCGCGCCAGGGCTCCGGGCCGATCGCGCGCAGGAAGGTGGCGGTATGGCTGGTGCCGGCGCCGACCTCCATGTCGTAGGGCTGGAGCAGGGCGCAACCCTGCTGGTCCCAGAAATTCTGGAGGCGGAGGATGATCTCCTGAAAGCTCGGCCTCTGGCCAAGCTTCGGCGCAGACTCATGCCCGCTCGCGGGCGTGAGGTCGGAACCAAAGGTCGGGATGCTCGCCATCAATCTGTCCCGCAATGTCGCAAAACCGCGATTTTACAGGGTTTCAACGCGGAAGCGGGGAAGCCCGGCGGCGCGCGAGCGCCGGCAGCAGGCAGGCCAAAGCGATCACGACGATCAGCGCGTTGCCCCAGCGGGCATAGGGCGTCATTCCCGCATAGCCCTGCACCTTCACCGTCAGCGCGTCGACGGCAAACGCCGGCAGCACGGCCGCGACCACGCCGTCGGGCCGGATCGCGGCGGTCATGCCGGTGTTGGTGGCGCGCAGCATGAAGCGTCCGGTCTCCAGCGCGCGCAATTGGGCGATCTCCAGTTGCTGCGGCTGCGCCAGCGAGTGGCCGAACCAGGCGGTGTTGGAGAGATTGATGAGCAGCGTCGCGCCAGGGACGGCGCGGATGATCTCGTCGCCGAACAGATCCTCGTAGCAGATGTTGGGCATCACGCGCTGGCCGGCCAGCGACAAGGGCGGCTGGTCGGCGGGTCCGGCGGTGAAGTCCGTCATCGGGATGTGCATCAGGGCGAGGAACCAGGAGAAGCCGGCCGGCACGTACTCGCCGAAGGGCACCAGGTGCGACTTGGCGTAGGCGCCGAGCGGCGCGCCGGCTTCGAGCCCGACCGCGGCATTGGTATAGCCGCCGCTCCGGGTGCGCACCACGACGCCGGCCAGCACCGGGCCGTTCTGCGTCAGGAGACGCAGATAGCCGGCCGGCAGCTCGTCGAAGAACACCGGCAGCGCCGTCTCCGGCAGGACCGTGAGCTCTGCCGGATGCTCGCGCGCCAGGCGGGCGTAGGTGGCGAGCGACTGCTGCAGGCGTTCGGGATCCCACTTCATGCTCTGCGCCACGTCTCCCTGCAGCAGGCTCACGGTCAGCGGCGCGCCGACCGGATGGGTCCAGTCCATCAGGTACAGGAGTCGGCCGCAGGACAGCAGCAATACGACGGCCAGGAGCTGGCGCCAGTTGCGCGAAGAGGAGGGTGGCGGGATGAGCAGCGCGGCGATCGAGGCCGCGATCAGGATGGCGACGAAGCTCACGCCATAGACGCCGAAGCCGGAAGCGTAGCCGGCCAGCGGACTTCCCGGCGCCTGGGAATAGCCCAGCGAGAGCCAGGGAAAGCCGGTCATGAGCCAGCCGCGCAGCCATTCCGTGAGCGTCCAGGCGCCGGCTGCGAAGAGCGCGTCGCGGCCGACGGCCCCGCTCTTGAAGCGCGCGAACAGCCAGCCCGCCAGCGCCGGATAGAGCGCCAGATAGGCACAGAACAGCAGCGTCGCCAGCGCCGCCAGCGGTGCATCCATGCCGCCGAACTCGTGCATGCTGACATAGACCCAGGAGACGCCGGCCAGGAAGAAGCCCAGTCCCCAGGAGAAGCCCAGCAGTGCTGCGCGGCGCGGGCCGGCCCGCCGCCACAGATTGATGAGCAGCGCCAGGGTGACGAGCGGCAGCGGATAGACGTGGAAGGGAGCGAAACCGAGAACGCTCGCCGCCCCCAGGAACAGGGCGAAGAGCGGCACGGGCAGGGGCAGCCGGCGGACGAGACTACTCATCAAGCGCGATGGCGCGCTGCGGATCGACCAGCAGCGTATGCACGCGCCGGCTGTCGGCGCGCAGCACCTGGATGCGCAGGCCGCCCAACTGCAGCGTCTCGCCGCGCTTGGGCAGGCGGCCCAACTGCCGGATGACCAGACCGCCCAGGGTGTCCAGCTCTTCGTCCGAGAAATCGGTGCCGAAGGCGGCGTTGAAATCGGCGATCTCGGTGGCGGCCTTGACCCGATAGCGGCCGGAGTTGTCGAGCACGATGTTGTCGGCGGCCTCGTCGAAGTCGTACTCGTCCTCGATGTCGCCGACGATCTGCTCGAGCACGTCCTCGATGGTCACCAGGCCGGCGACGCCGCCGTATTCGTCCACCACGATCGCCATGTGGTTGCGCGAGACGCGGAACTCGCGCAGCAGGACGTTGAGCCGCTTCGACTCCGGAATGAACACCGCCGGCCTCAGGGTGTCGCGCAGGTCGAATTCCTTGCCGGCGAAATAGCGCAGCAGATCCTTGGCGAGCAATATGCCGATCACGTCGTCGCGGTTCTCGCCGATCACCGGAAAGCGCGAGTGCGCCGCCTCGATGGCGAACTCGGTGATCTTCTCCGGCGTGTCCGCGATGTCGACGACGTCCATCTGGGCGCGCGGCACCATGATCTCGCGCACCTGGATGTCGGACACCGAGAGCGCGCCCTCGATGATCGACAGCGCGTCGGCATCGAGCAGGTTGCGTTCGAAAGCGGTGTGCAGCAGTTCGAGCAGTTGCTCGCGGTCTTCCGGCGCGCGCGTCAGCAGGGCAGAGAGCCGCTCGAACAGGGTGGGACGACTGGGAGCTTCCATAGGGTCAGGTTTGATCAGCGGCGGTCACGCAGCATCCGCGACGGAGTAGGGATCGGGGTAGCCGAGGCGGGCGAGTATCCCGCGTTCCTGCTCTTCCATCGACGCTGCATCGGCGTCGGTTTCATGGTCATAGCCTTGTAGATGGAGCATACCATGCACCACCAGATGGGCGAAGTGGGCCTGCCCGGTCTTGCCCTGGGCGCTTGCCTCGGCCAGCGCCACCGTCGGGCAGAGCACCAGATCCCCGGCCATTTCCGGCGGCGGCGCATAGGGGAAGGAGAGCACGTTGGTGGCGGTGTCCTTGCCGCGGTAATCGCGGTTGAGCCGCCGTCCCTCGTCGACATCGACGAAGCGTATCGTCACCATCGCGTCGCTCTCCTGCGCCGCGCGCACCCAGCGGCGCAGCTGTGCCCGAGAGGGTAGCCCGGCATCGTTGCAGGCGTATTGCACGGTCAATGAGAGCCCACCCCCCGGCCCCCGCCCCGAGGGCGGGGGTGACGGGGGTTCGTCCCTGCGGGACTCCATGTCTGACGCTGCGCCGCGCTCGGGGCGGCCCTTCGCGCGGCGGCCCGGCGGCGGGGCCAGCCCAGCCCGCGGCTTCGGCTCACTTCTGCTCATGCTTCTCGTAGGCGGCGACGATGCGCGCGACCAGCGGGTGACGCACCACGTCCTCGGCGAGAAAATCGGTGAAGGCGATGCCGCGCACTTCCTTCAGGATCTCGCGCGCCTCGATCAGGCCGCTCCTCTGGCCGCGGGCGAGGTCGATCTGGGTGACGTCGCCGGTGATCACCGCCTTGGCGCCGATGCCGATGCGCGTCAGGAACATCTTCATCTGCTCGGGCGTGGTGTTCTGCGCCTCGTCGAGGATGATGAAGGCGTGGTTCAGCGTGCGCCCGCGCATGTAGGCGAGCGGCGCCACCTCGATCGCCTGGCGCTCGAACATCTTGCCCACCTTGTCGAAGCCCATCAGGTCGTAGAGCGCGTCGTAGAGCGGGCGCAGATAGGGATCGACCTTCTGCGACAGGTCGCCGGGCAGAAAGCCCAGGCGCTCGCCCGCCTCCACCGCCGGCCGGGTCAGGACGATGCGGCTGACCAGGTCGCGCTCGAAGGCGTCCACCGCGCTGGCCACCGCGAGATAGGTCTTGCCGGTGCCCGCCGGGCCGATGCCCAGCGTGATGTCGTGCTCCTGGATCTGGCGCAGGTACTGCGTCTGGCGCGGCGTGCGGCCGTGCAGGTCGGCCTTGCGGGTGAGCAGTCCCGGCGCCGGCTGGGCCGGCTGGCTGCGATTGGCGAGTTCGACCAGACCGAGCTGCACCTCGTCGATGGTCAGCGGCGCCTGGGCCAGTTCGTAGAAATGGCGCAGCGCGGCGGCCGCCGCTTGCGCGGCGGCGCCGCTGACCCGGAAGCGTTCGCCGCGCCGGCCGACCACCACGTCGTAGGCGGTCTCGATCTGGCGCAGGTTCTCGTCGAGCGCGCCGCAGAGATTCGCCAGGCGGGCGTTGTCCGCCGGGTCGAGCACCACGTCGAGCGGCCTGATCTTCATGCGTCCTCCCGGGCTTCCAGCCATTCGCCGCGCAGCGTGTGCGCCATCGCGGCGGTGATCTCGACCTCGGCGTAGCCGCCGATCAGCCGCGCCGGACCGGCGAAATTGACCACCCGGTTGCAGGCTGTGCGCCCGGCGAGATCCGTCGGGTTCTTTCGGGCGGGCCCCTCGACCAGCACGCGCTCGACCCCGCCGGCCATGCGCTTCCTGGCGGCCAAGTCCTGGGCCTCGATCTTCTGCTGCAGGCGCGCGAGGCGTTCTTCCTTGACCTCCCGGGACGTATCGTCGGCCAATGCCGCCGCAGGCGTGCCCGGGCGCGGGCTATAGACGAAGCTGTAGGAATCGGAAAAGCCCAACTCGTCCACCAGCTCCAGGGTCGCCTCGAAGTCGGCGTCGCTCTCGCCGGGGAAGCCGACGATGAAGTCGGAAGACAGCGACAGTCCCGGCCGCACCGCGCGCAGCCTCCTGACGATGCTCTTGTATTCGAGCACGGTGTAGCCGCGCTTCATCGCGGCGAGCACGCGGTCGGAACCCGACTGCACCGGCAGGTGCAGATGCGAGACCAGCTTGGGCACGCGGCCATAGACCTCGATCAGGCGGGCGGTCATCTCGCGCGGATGCGAGGTGGTGAACCGGATGCGCAGGATGCCGGGCATCTCGGCCAGGGTCTCGATCAGGAAGGCGAGGTCGACCTCGGCGTCTGCGAGCCGGCCGCGGTAGGCATTGACGTTCTGCCCGAGCAGGGTGACTTCCTTGACGCCCTGCGCCGCCAGGCCGGCCACCTCGGTCAGCACGTCCTCGATCGGCCGCGAGACCTCCTCGCCGCGGGTATAGGGAACGATGCAGAAGCTGCAGAACTTGGAGCAGCCCTCCATGATCGAGACGAAGGCCGCGCCGCCCTCGACCCGGGCGTGCGGCAGATGGTCGAACTTCTCGATCGAGGGAAACGAGATGTCGATCTGGGGCAGACCGCTGGAACGGCGATCTTCGATCAGCTGCGGCAGGCGATGCAGGGTCTGCGGTCCGAACACGACATCGACGTAGGGTGCGCGCCTGACGATCGTCTCCCCCTCCTGGCTCGCGACGCAACCGCCGACGCCGATCACCAGATCGGGCCGGCCCTCCTTCAGTTGCCGCAGCCGGCCCAGGTGATGGAAGACGCGCTCCTGGGCGTTCTCGCGCACCGAGCAGGTATTGAACAGGATGATGTCGGCGTCGTCCGGACTGTCGGTGGCCTCCGTGCCGTAGGCGGCATGGAGCACGTCGGCCATCTTCTCCGAATCGTAGTCGTTCATCTGGCAGCCGAAGCTGCGGATATAGAGTTTCTTCGCCATTCAGGGAGCGGCGGCTTCTTCTGCCGTCAGCACCCAGACGCGGATGATCTGGCCGTCGGGATCGATCAGGTATTTCACCAGCAGCGGCCGGCGTATGCTGTCCGAGAGGATGATGCGGTTGTTCTGGTCGCGGATCTGGACGCCGGGCGCGAAGCGCAGCTCGGTGCCGTCGATCCGGGTCTGCCCCTGCCAGGGCGGCTGCATTTCGCCCCGCTGCGCCGCGGCGGGGATGGTGCGGAACACGCCCATGGCCGCCGGCGCCTGCTGGGCATCGGCGGCCGGCGTCGCGGTGCACAGAACGGCGCCGAGCAGGACGGACATCAGAAGTTTCATGCCGCCATTATAGCAAGCGGGGGCCGGCGACCCGCCGGCCGGCTCAATCACGTCCGGCTCAATCGGGCCTGACCGCGCGGATCGCGGCGCGCAGCGTCTCGGCCATCCGCCCGAGCTCGGCCGCAGTCGAGATGAACGGCGGCCCGAAGGCGATGGTGTCGCCGGTGACGCGGAACAACTGGTCGTTCTGGAAGCCGTGCTCGAACACGCGGAAGGCGCGCAGGCCGGGCTGGCCGGGGAAGGGCTCGAGATCGACCCCGGCGGTCAGGCCGAAGTTGCGCACATCCGCCACGCCGGGCTCGCCGCGCAGCTCATGCACCGCCGCCTCCAGCACCGGCTCCAGTTCGCGGGCGCGCTGGAACAGCCCCTCCTGTTCGTAGAGATCGAGGGCGGCGAGCCCGGCGGCGGCGGCGATCGGATGCCCCGAGTAGGTGTAGCCGTGGAACAGCTCGGTCGCGTATTCGGGCGCCTCCGCGCTCATGAAGGCCTCGTAGATGTCGCCCCGGACGATGACCCCGCCCAGCGGAATGGTGCCGTTGGTCACGCCCTTGGCGAAGGTGATCAGGTCGGGCACGACGCCCAGGCGCTGCGCGCCGAAACTCGCGCCCAGCCGGCCGAAGCCGGTGATCACCTCGTCGAAGATCAGGAGGATGCCGTGCCGGGTGCAGATCTCGCGCAGGCGTTCGAGATAGCCCAGCGGCGGCACCAGGACGCCGGTCGAGCCCTGCACCGGCTCGACGATGACCGCGGCGATGGTCGAGGCGTCGTGCAGCGCCACCAGCCGCTCGAGATCCTCGGCGAGGTGCGCGCCCCAGGTCGGCTGGCCGCGCGAGAAGGCCATCTGCGCCGGATTCCAGGTGTGCGGCAGGTGATCGACCCCGGGCAGCATGGCGCCGGCGTAGGCCCTGCGGTTGGCCGCCATGCCGCCGACCGAGATGCCGCCGAAGCCGACGCCGTGATAGGCGCGCTCGCGGCCGATCAGGCGGAAGCGTCCGGCTTCGCCGCGCACCCGATGATAGGCGAGCGCGATCTTGAGCGCGGTGTCCACCGCCTCCGAGCCGGAGTTGCCGAAGAACACGCGGTCCAGTCCGGCCGGCGCCAGCTCGGCGATGCGCTCGGCCAGGCGGAAGGTGGCGGCATTGCCGAGCTGGAAGGCCGGCGAATAATCCAGGGTCTCGGCCTGGCGCCTGATCGCCTCGGCGATCTTCGGGTGGCCGTGGCCGATCGGGCAGCACCACATGCCGGAGATGCAGTCGAACAGCTCCCGGCCGTCTTCGGTGCGATAGTAGGCGCCCTTGGCCGAGGCCAGCATTTTCGGATGCCGCTTGAAATAGCGGTTCGAGGTGAAGGGCAGCCAGTAGGCCGAAAGATCGCTCGGGTTCATGGGGTTCTCCGCCGGGCTCAGATGCCGCCCATGCACAGGTATTTGATTTCGAGGAATTCCTCGATGCCGTATTTCGACCCCTCGCGGCCGATGCCGGAAGACTTCATGCCGCCGAAGGGCGCCACCTCGGTCGAGATGATGCCGGTGTTGATGCCGACGATGCCGTATTCGAGCGCCTCGGAGACGCGCCAGACCCGGGCGACGTTGCCGGCGTAGAAGTAGGCGGCCAGGCCGTACTCGGTGTCGTTGGCCAGCGCGATCGCCTCGGCCTCGTCCTTGAAGCGGTACAGCGGCGCCACCGGCCCGAAGATCTCCTCCCGGGCGACGCGCATCTTCGGCGTCACGTCGGCGACGATGGTCGGCTCGAAGTAGGTGCCGCCCAGCCCGTGGCGCTTGCCGCCGCAGACGATGCGGGCGCCCTTGGAGGTGGCGTCGGCGAGCAGTTCCTCGACCTTGGCGATCGCCGCCTCGTCGATCAGCGGCCCTTGCGTGACACCCGCCTCCAGGCCGCTGCCGACCTTGAGTTTGGCCACGGCGCGGCCCAGCTTCTCGGCGAAGGCGTCATAGACGCCGTCCTGCACCAGCAGGCGGTTGGCGCAGACGCAGGTCTGGCCGGCGTTGCGGTACTTGGACA
>JAJZPJ010000112.1:4263-8603 GCA_021811225.1 Pseudomonadota bacterium | reverse complement strand
CCGCCGGCGACGTAGTCGCCCGTGGCGAAGTCCAGTCTCAGGATGTCGCGGCCGACCTTCTTGTAGAAGCCCGCACCCGTCTTCTGTCCCAGCGCCCCCGCCGCCACCAGCTTGGAGAGCACCGCCGGCGTCTGGTAGAGGGGGAGGAAGGGATCGTCGGGGAGCTGGTCCTGCATGGTCTTGATGACGTGGCCCATGGTGTCGAGACCGACCACGTCGGCGGTGCGGAAGGTGCCCGACTTGGCCCGCCCGAGCTTCGCGCCGGTGAGGTCATCGACCACGTCGCAGGACAGACCGAACTTCTCCGCCTCGTGGATGATCGCCAGCATGCCGAAGACGCCGACGCGGTTGGCGATGAAGTTGGGCGTGTCGCGGGCGCGCACCACGCCCTTGCCCAGCGTGGTGGTCAGGAAGCCCTCCAACTGGTCGAGGATTTCCGGTCGGGTGGCGGCGGTCGGAATCAGTTCGACCAGGTGCATGTAGCGCGGCGGATTGAAGAAATGCACGCCGCAAAAGCGCGCCTTGAGTCCCGCGTCGAAACCCTCGGACAGCGCGGTGATCGACAGCCCGGAGGTGTTCGAGGCGAAGATCGCCTCCGGCCCGATGAAGCTCGCCACCCTCTTGTACAGCTCGTGCTTCCAGTCCATGCGCTCGGCGATCGCCTCGATGATCAGATCGCAATCGCGCAGCTTCTCCAGATCGTCGTCGTAGTTGGCGGCGACGATCAATGCAGCGTCTTCCGGGTTGCCCAAGGGCGCGGGTGAGAGCTTCTTCAGGTTGTCGATGGCGCGCAGGGCAATGCCGTTCTTCGCGCCCTCCTTGGCCGGCAGATCGAACAGCAGCACCGGCACCTTGGCGTTGAGGCAGTGGGCGGCGATCTGCGCGCCCATCACGCCGGCGCCCAGGACGGCGACCCTCTTGACGATGAAATTGCTCATGGCACTCCTTTCAGAAGAGATCTGCTTCGAGATCGAGCAGGTTGGCGGCGCCCGAGCGCGCCTGACGGATCAGCATCGCGGTCTCCGGCAGCAAGCGGGCGAAGTAGAAGCGGGCGGTGGCGAGTTTGGCGGTGTAGAAGCCGTCGCCAGAATCGCGTTTGGCCAGCGCGATCTTCGCCATCCGGGCGAAAAAGTAAGCATAGACCAGATGGCCGACCACGCGCAGGTAGGGGACGGCGGCGGCGCCGACCTCGTCCTGGTTCTGGAAGGCTCTCATGCCGATTTCCATGGTCAGCTTGGTCACCTTGCCGCCCAGATCGGCCAGCGGCGTGACGAACTCGTTCATGGTCTCGTCGGTGCCGTTTTCCTCGACGAAGGCGGTGACCAGGGCGCCGAACTTCTTCAGCTTGGCGCCGTTGTCCATCAGGATCTTGCGGCCCAGCAGATCGAGCGACTGGATGGTGTTGGTGCCCTCGTAGATCATGTTGATCCGGGCATCGCGCACGTACTGCTCCATGCCCCACTCGGCGATGTAGCCGTGGCCGCCATAGACCTGCATCGCCTCGGAGGTGGCGATCCAGCCGTTGTCGGTGATGAAGGCCTTGATCACCGGCGTGAGCAGCGCCACCAGGTCGGCGGAATCCTTGCGCACCGATTCGTCGGGATGGTTGAGTTCCTTGTCGATGGTCAGCGCGACGAAGGAACAGAAGGCGCGCGCGCCCTCGGCGTAGGCCCGGGCGGTGAGCAGCATGCGGCGCACGTCGGGGTGGACGATGATCGGATCGGCCGGCCGGTCGGGCGCCTTGACGCCGGAGAGGCTGCGCATCTGGATCCGGTCCTTGGCATAGACCACGGCGTTCTGGTAGGCGACTTCGGTCAGGCCCAGGGACTGCATGCCCACGCCCAGGCGGGCGGCGTTCATCATCACGAACATCGCGTTCAGGCCCTTGTTCGGCTCGCCGATCAACCAGCCGGTGGCGCCGTCCAGGTTCATCTGGCAGGTCGAGTTGCCGTGTATGCCCATCTTCTCTTCGAGCGCGCCGCAGAAGATGGGGTTTCTCGGCCCCAGGCTGCCGTCGGCCTCGGGCACGAACTTGGGCACCAGGAACAGCGAGATGCCGCGGGTGCCCGCGGGCGCATCGGGCAGGCGGGCCAGCACCAGGTGGACGATGTTCTCGGCCAGGTCGTGCTCGCCGGCGGAGATGAAGATCTTGGCGCCGGTGATCTTGAAGCTGCCGTCGGCCTGCGGCTCGGCCTTGGTGCGCAGCAGGCCCAGGTCGGTGCCGCAATGCGCCTCGGTCAGGCACATGGTGCCGGTCCACTCGCCCGAGACCAGCTTGGGCAGATAGAGGCGCTGCTGCTCCGGGGTGCCGTGTTCGTGCAGGCATTCGTAGGCGCCGTGGGACAGGCCCGGATACATGGTCCAGGCCTGGTTGGCCGAGTTCATCATCTCGTAGAAGGCATTGTTCACCACCAGCGGCAGGCCCTGGCCGCCGTGCTCGGGATCGCAGGAGAGCGCCGGCCAGCCGGCCTCGACGTATTGCCGGTAGGCTTCCTTGAAGCCCTTGGGCGTCGTCACCTGGTGCGTCTCGCGGTCGAGATGGCAGCCCTCGCGGTCGCCGCTGTGATTGAGCGGGAACAGCACCTTCGAGGTGAATTTTCCGCCCTCCTCGAGCAGTTGATTGATGATTTCGGCATCGATCTCCGCGTGCCTGGGCAGCTGCTTCAATTCGCCCTCGACTTCCAGCAGCTCGTGCAGCACGAATTGCATGTCTCGCAGCGGTGCGACGTATTGACCCATGATTTCTCCTAGGGATGGAACGACTGCGCTGCTGGCCGCAGCGATGGATTGATCACGCCGCCCGCCTGGTGCGCGGCTTCCGGCCTGGCTTCGGCGCGGCTGCGAGCGCGGGTAGCGGCGCGCGCAGGCCGCCCAGCAGGAAGCTCATCAGCCGGGGGTAGAGGGCGTCGATGGCGCTGTCATCGACCGGCGTCTCGCCGACGATGGAGAGCGCGTCGGCGCCGGAGATGGCGTAGGCCATGGCGCCGATCATGAAATGGAAGCGCCACAGGATCTCCTCCTGGGGCACGTCGGGCAGCGCCTTGAACAGCGCCGCCTTGAAGCGGCCGACGGCCTCGGAGTACTCCGAGGCGAGGAAGCCGCGCACGAATTCGGAGGGCTCGGTGTAGGTGCGGCCGAGCAGGCGCATGAAGGTGCGGCCGCCGCCTTCGCGGTCGGCGGCCATGTTCACCGCCACGCCGAAAAAGGCATCGACGATCTTGCTCGGCTTCAGGGGCGCGCCATGGGCCTCGGTCTCGAGCCGATCGAGCGCCTCCAGGCGACGCTCGTTGAGCCAGGTCAGACGCCGGCGGAACAGCTCCTGGATCAGCGCCTCCTTGGAGCCGAAGTGGTAATTCACCGCGGCCAGATTCACCTGCGCCCGGCCGGTGATCTGGCGCAGCGTCGTGGCTTCGAAGCCGTGCTCGGTAAACAGCGTCTCGGCGGCGTCGAGGATGCGGCGGCGGGTGTCGGAGAGTTCGGTGTCGCTCATGAAATGCCGAAGGAAACGTCCGTTTCAAACGATTGTTTGAATTCTAGCGCGATTCTTTTCGGGCGTGGGGAAAAATTTCGCTGGGCGGCGCTGCGCTCTCGTCGCCGGGGCCCGTCGAACGGATGCCCCCGAGCATAGGGGGTGCAGCAAACGGGGGATGCATTTGCATCATTCCATGCAAGGGCTCGAAGGACGACAATCCGACAAGCCCATTGCCGCTTTCCCAGGATCACCATGAGCCCGTGCCGAACCATGAGATGGCTGACTGTCGCCATGGCCGCAAGCCTGCCTGGGCTCGCCCTGGCATCGCGGGCCCATGTCTTCTTCACCTGCGGCAACCAGACCTACTCCAGCAAACCGAAAGCCTGTAGCGATGGTTCGCTTCCCGTGGTCCGCGCCCGGCTTTCACCGAAAAGACTTCAGGCGAAAGCCTTGTATGACGCCGTCGCCGTCGACGATTCCACCTTGAAGTTCGGCGTCTGTTTCAACGCCCCGAGCGTGGTCAAGGCACAGCTCTGCGCCTTGCGGGTGTGCACCCGCAAGGGCGGTGCGGCCTGTCGCAGCGCCATTCATGGGCAGTCGAAGGGGGGATATGGCGCCGTGGCCATCGGCTTGGATTCGAACACCGGGAAAGCGTTCGTCGAAGCCGCCTGGGAGTACAAGACCGTAGCCGGAGCCGACCAGATGGCCCGACGCGGATGCGCCTCCGACGTAGGCATCCAGAAATGCAAGCTGAGGGCCCATTGGTACGAGGGCCGGCCGGGAATTTACCAGGACGGCAGGTGATGACCGGATTCGGAAAGGGAGGAACTATGCAAGGATGCTTCAAAGTCATTGTCTTTGCCGCTTG
>JAJZPJ010000112.1:0-4163 GCA_021811225.1 Pseudomonadota bacterium | reverse complement strand
AAATGCAAGCTGAGGGCCCATTGGTACGAGGGCCGGCCGGGAATTTACCAGGACGGCAGGTGATGACCGGATTCGGAAAGGGAGGAACTATGCAAGGATGCTTCAAAGTCATTGTCTTTGCCGCTTGCGCGGCATGGCTGGGAACGGGCGGCGCGGCGATCGCCGGGGTATGCCCGCCATCCAGCCATCTGGTCATGCTGCCCCAGGGGCCGGCCTGCGCGGCCGGCCCGGGGGCGCAGGCGATGGGGCGGAACCATGTCCGGCGTCGAGGAAGATGCCAGGCCCCCAACCGGGTGGTCCGGCTGCCGCGGGGGCTGTACTGCCTGAACCCGCGCCAGATCGCGATGCTCCGTCAAAAGTTTGCGGAACTCCGGTTGCATCAGCAGCAGCAGCAACTGGCGCAGCAGAACGCCGGTCGCGGGCCGCAGCTTTTCTTGCCCAGCACCGGGCAGCAGAACGCCGGTCGCGGTCCTCAACTTTTCTTGCCCAGCACCGGGCAGCCGCAGACCCAGCAGCCGGCGCAGCAGGTTTCCAGCCGCGGGCCGCAAGTGTTCATGCCCAGCGGGATGAAAGTCTTCATGCCCACCCCGATGAAGCCCATAGGCCCGCCGGGGCCGCCGAGCCCGACCCAGGCCAACAACGCGAGCAGCTACGGCACGCAGGTCGGAAACAAGATCGACCCCAACCACAAGGGGCTCAACCCGGCGCAAGCGCAATGGATGAACACCATCGGGCACGACATGATGAACTCGGGCTGGAGCGGTTCCGGTTGGCAATACCAGTAAGGATATGCGCGCTGCACGTTCCAGCCTCGCAGGAAGGCCGCGCTCTGCCGAGCAAATTCCAAGGCGCGGATTCCGGATTTGAGCGCGCTACCTCCGCTTCACGAGAAACCGATCATGTCCATCGCCAGCACGCGGTACTGGTAGCTCGCGTGCAGAGACTCGGCGATGGGCGCATCGCCCGCCGCGCCCATCGCCACGAACAGCGGCAGCAAGTGCTCCTCGGTGGGATGGTTGCGCACGGCGAAGGGCGCCTGGTTCCGGTAATCGAGCAGCCGATCAAACTGCCGCTCCGCCAGCCGGCCGTGCATCCACTGGGCGAAGTCGCTGACCCAGGAGGGGACCGGCGCCGCGATCGGACCGCCGCGAAACTCGGACAGGTTGTGCGTGAGCGAACCGGAGCCGATGATCAGCACCTCGTCTTCGCGCAGCTTCTCCAGCGCCCGGCCCATCCGCCGATACTCGGCGGTCGTCAGAGCGTGCGGCAACGAGACCTGCGCGACGGGAATGTCGGCATCCGGATACATCAGGGATAGCGGCACCCAGGCGCCGTGGTCCAAGCCGCGGCTGGGCTCGCGCCCGACGGCAAAACCCGCCTGCTCCAGCAGGATCGCAGCGCGCAACGCCGTCTGCGGCGCGCCCGGCGCGGGATAGCTGATGTGGTACAGCGCCTCCGGGAAGCCGCCGAAGTCATGGAGGGTCTCGGGTCGCTGAACCAGACCGACCGCCACCCCGCCCATCGTTTCCCAGTGGGCGGAGATCACGACGATCGCCTTGGGCCGGGGCAGATTCCGGCCCAGGTCCTGCAAAAAGCGGCGTGCGGGGCTGTCCTCCAACGCCAGCATGGGCGAACCGTGGGAGACGAACAGGCTGGGCAGGCTCATCGGGAACTCGCGGGCGAACGGGATCAGCCGGCAGACCCTTGGGCGACGGACCGCGCCATGCGTTCGGTGTGACCATAACCGGAGTGATAAACGATCGCTACTTTTGCCATTTTGCGCCTCCTCGAATGATTGAAAAACGACTCATGCCGCGCGGCGGGCGTCCAGGCTCCAGGCACCCGCGCCCGAAGCGGCGAGTATCAGCAGACCGCCGACGACCGCGATGTTCTTGAAGAACAGCAATTGCGTCACGAACTGCTGGGCGGCCGGAACGGCCCAATAATCGTGGAAGGCGAATGACGCGACCAGCGTGAACACCGCCAGCACCAAGGCCGCGATGCGGGTGCAGAAGCCCGACAGCAGCGCCAGGCTGCCGACGATCTCGACGCACAGGGCCACCACCGCCGCCAACGAGGGCACCGGCAGGCCGGCGGAGGCGATATACGCGACCGTGCCGGCAAAGCCGGTGATCTTGCCTATGCCCGCGGGCAGGAAGAGCACGGCGATCAGGATTCGTCCGGCCAGATAGAGGGGATTTTGCAGTTTGGCAATCATTGCGACTCCTTCGATATGAAAGTGATGAACGGGAACCCGGACGGCTTGCCCGAGGCCTGGTGTGCGTATTTAATCGATTGCTGGAATAGAAATAAACCGGCAAAATTTGAATTTACTATTCACTTTTATACAATAATCATGGCGATCGACGTCGTTGCCGGCATGCGCGTATTCACCGAAGTGGTGGAGGCGGGAAGCTTCGCCGGCGCCGCGGACAGACTCGATCTGTCGCGCGGCATGGCCACGCGCTACGTGGCCCAGCTCGAAGCGCACCTGGGCGTGCGCCTGCTCAACCGGACCACCCGCAAGCTCTCGCTGACCGAAGCGGGCAGCGATTATTATCAGCGCGCCACGCAAATACTCGCGATGGTCGAGGAAGCGGAGACCTCGGCGGCGCAGGAAGCTTCCGTTCCCCGCGGGACGCTGCGCGTCAATACCTCGGTGGCCTTCGGGGTCCGCCACCTGGGTCGGGCGATCACCGAATACCTGCAGCGCTATCCCAGCGTGGACATCGATCTGACGCTCAACGATCGCGTCGTCGATCTGGTCGAAGAGGGCTTCGACGTCGCCATCCGCGTCGCCGCGCAGATCGATCCGGGCCTGGTCGCCCGCCGGCTCACCCGTGCGCGCATCGTCGCCTGCGCCGCCCCGGCTTATCTGAAGGCGCACGGCACGCCGAAATCGCCCGGGGATCTCAGCGGCCACAATTGCATCAGCTACAGCTATTCGAGCCTGCAGAACGAGTGGCACTTCAAGCGCAAGGGCGTGGAGCGGACGGTCCGGGTCGCCGGGAACCTGCGCGGCAACAACGGCGACGTCCTGGTCAATGCCGCGATCGAAGGCCTGGGGGTGATCCTGCACCCGACCTTCCTGGTGTTCGAGGCCTTGCGCCAGAAGCAGCTGGTGCGCATCCTTTCGGACTGGGAGGCCGACGAACTCTCGGTGTTCGCGGTCTATCCGCATCGCAAGTTCCTGCCGCCCAAGGTGCGCAGCTTCATCGATTTCCTGGCCGAACGCT
The DNA here is from genome assembly GCA_021811225.1 of Pseudomonadota bacterium. Classification (GTDB taxonomy): domain Bacteria; phylum Pseudomonadota; class Gammaproteobacteria; order Burkholderiales; family Rhodocyclaceae; genus CAIYYX01. The sequence continues at coordinate 927 of JAJZPJ010000112.1, read as the reverse complement.
TCGGTCCCGAGCCTTACTGGGATGCCGTCGGCAAACGCGGCCGCGGCATATAATCGCGTTCAACGGGGGCGGCCCCGGCCACCGATTGGATTCGACGCATGAGCCTGATCCCGATTGAGAAGGGAAACTGCCCGCTTGGCGTTCCCCTGCCGTGGGTGGTCTTTGACCAGGACGGAAACGTTTTCATGGAACAAGGGTCCCTCCTCGAAACCGAGGAACAGTTGCAGGTTTTCTTGGCCAGCAAGCCGTTGCGGGAACTCTCCTGGGATTCGGCGGCGGCCGGTTCTCAAGCGGCAGGGGCGGAAGCCGCGAAACTCGATGCCGCGCTCGCCGAGGAATCGGAAGGCGAGTTCACCTTCCAGGACATGAGGCTCAAGGTCGGGGATCGGATTCAGATCCAGCCGCCGGCCACCGTCAGCCATAACCGATATGTGGTCAAACTGATCGGCTATGTCGACAACGTCGGCCTACTGGTCACCTCGCCGATGGAGAACGGCTTTCGCGTACCCTTCCGGGAGCGGGACAAAATCGTCGCCCGCATATTCTCCAGCCAGAAGGCCTTCGGTTTCAGCACCCAGATCGACCGGGTCTGCAAGATCCCCTTCGATTATCTCCATCTGTCGTTTCCCGACCGCATACAGGGTTCGCTCATCCGCAGCGCGCCCAGGGTGCGCACCAATATCATCGCTTCGATTGCGAAGCCGGGCGCAGACGATGGCGGTGAAAGGCAGTCGGGACTGATCGTCAACCTGAGCGCGGACGGCGCCCTCGTCAAAACCCGCCAGGCCTTATGCGAGAAAGGGCAGTCCGTCCAGCTCTCCTTCCGCATCAATCTCCACAACCTCGACGCCTACCTGACGGTGACGGCGGTGGTCCGAACCACCTTCGCCGACGAGATCAAGCCGGGGAGTCCGGCCATGATCAATC
>JAJZPJ010000111.1 GCA_021811225.1 Pseudomonadota bacterium | reverse complement strand
GCGATCCGCCTGCAACTGCCGGGGCAGCCCCCGGTCGAATGCGACCTGCCGGGGGGCGGCCAGACCCCGGTGCGCCTGGACTTGCCCACGGACCGGCGCGGCTGGCTAGACCTGCCGCGGCTGCAGCTGTCGACCTGCTATCCGCTCGGCCTGATCCGCGCCTGGGCCTACGCCGCGCCGGCGCTGCGCTTGCTGGTCTATCCCGCGCCCGCCCGGGATGCTGCGGCGGCAGCGTTCGCGGGCGAGACGGGCGGCCAGGACGGACGCGGCGGCGGCATGGAGGACTTCGCCGGCCTGCGCAACCACCAGGCCGCCGACCCGCCGCGCCACGTCGCCTGGAGAGCGGCGGCGCGACAGGAGTCGGGGCCGCTCCTGACCAAACAGTTCGACGGCGCCGCGGCGCAGACCCTGTGGCTGGACTGGGACGCGCTGCCCGCCGGCCTGGACGTCGAGGCGCGATTGTCGCTGCTGACGCGCGGCGTGTGCGACGCCGACGCCGAAGGCCTCCTCTGGGGCCTGCGTCTGCCGGGCACCGCGCTCGCACCCGCCCGGGGCGATGAGCACCGTCGCGCCTGCCTGCAGGCGCTGGCCCTGTATGGCCAGGCGTGAGTCGGCGCCGCTCTCCCGGCGCCAGTCGCTCTGGCTGCTGGCGGCGGCGATCGCCGCCCTGGCGCCGCTGCCCGCGCATCTGCCCGTCGCGCTCGGCGTGGTCAGCGCCCTGCTGCTGCTCTGGCGCGGCGCGGCGCTGGCGCGTCTCGTCCCGGCGCCGCCGCGCCGGCTGCCGGGGCTGCTGGCGCTGGCCGGCGCCGCCGGCATCGGCCTGCACTACCACACGCTGTTCGGCCGCGATCCGGGCGTCGCTCTGCTGGTGCTGCTGTTCGCCCTGAAGCTGATGGAAATACGCGGACTGCGCGACGCCAGGGTGGCGGTGCTGCTCAGCTTTTTCCTGATCCTGTGCCAATGCTTCTACAGCCAGAGCATCGCCGGCGCCGCGCTGATGCTCGCGGCGCTGCTGCTCGCCGCGACGGCGCTGGTCCTGTTCGAGCAGCCGCGCCAGCCGGGCGCCGCCGCGGCGAAAACGGCCGCGCTGATGCTGGCCCAGGCCACGCCCTTCATGCTCCTGCTGTTCGTGCTCTTCCCGCGCATTTCGGGGCCGCTGTGGGGCCTGCCCAGCGACGCCCACGCCGGTCTCACGGGGCTGTCCGACACCATGGCGCCGGGGTCGATCGGCCGGCTGATCCGCTCCGACGCCATCGCCTTCCGGGCCGGGTTCTCCGGACCGCCGCCGGCGCAAGACTTGCTCTACTGGCGCGGACCGGTGCTCGACCGCTACGACGGCCGCAGCTGGCGCGCAGCCCCCGCCCCCGCCGGCACCCGCCTGCCCTACCCGACGGCGGGGAGAGCGATCGACTATCAGGTGACGCTGGAGCCCGACGACAAGCCCTGGCTGTTCGCGCTCGACTTGCCCGGAATCATTCCGCCCGACGCCCGGATCAGCGCCGACTATCAGCTGCTCAATCGGACGCCGGTGCGCGCCCGGCTGCGCTACTCGATGCGCTCCTACCCGTACGCACGCGCCGGCATCGACATAGCGCAGGCTCGGCTCGCCCAGGATCTGCAACTGCCTGCGGACATCGATCCGCGCGCCCGGGCGCTGGCCCGGCGCTGGCGCGCGCAGCTGGGCGACAACACTCCGGCGCTGATCGGCAAGATGCTCGATTACTATCGCCGCCAGTCCTTCAGCTACACGCTGAATCCGCCCTTGTCGGGCAGGAATGCCGTCGACGATTTTCTCTTCGAGAGCCGCCGCGGCTTCTGCGAACACTTCGCGTCCAGCTTCGTCTTCATGATGCGCGCCGCCGGCCTGCCCGCGCGGGTGGTCACCGGCTACCAGGGCGGCGAAATCAATCCGATCGACGGCACCCTGATCGTGCGCCAGTCCGATGCCCACGCCTGGGCCGAGGTCTGGCTGGCCGGGCGCGGCTGGCTGCGCGTCGATCCCACCGCGGCGATCGAACCGACGCGCGACGCGGACAATCTGGCGGCGGCCCTGGCGACAGGCGATGCTGCGTTCCTGGGACGGTCGGCCTGGCTCGCGCGTCTGCGCTTCCGCTGGGAGGCGCTGGACAACGCCTGGAACCAGTGGGTGCTCGACTATAATCCTGCGCGTCAGCGCGATCTCCTCGCCGGCTTGGGAATGGCCTCGCCCGACTGGCAGCACATGGCATCGACGCTGGCCCTGCTGGGCGGGGTCTTGTTGACGGCATTCACGCTCTGGGCGCTGGCCGCGAGACCCGCCCGGGATCCGGTGACCGCGGCCTGGGAGCGCCTGTCGGAGAAGCTCGCCGTCCGGGGTCTGGCCAGGCGGCCGTGGGAAGGACCCCGGGATTATGCCGATCGGGTAGCAGCGACATTGCCGAATAGCGCCGGGGAGATTCGCATCATCGCCGAGATTTATGAAAGCCTGCGCTACGGCGCCGTCCCCGCCCCGCGACTGCCGGAACTCGAGCGGCGCATCCGGAACTTGAAACCGTGAGCGCGCGCCCCGCCCTGTTCCTGGCGTCTGCCCTGGCGCTACTCCCCCCGTCCGCCGCCGCCGCGACGAACGCCGCCGTCGCGGACGGCTTCAATCGGGTGCCGGCGGTCCGCTCGTTCATCGACGAGATGCGGGAGAAGCACGGCTTCGATCGCCTCAAGCTCGCGCGCGAATTCGCCAGCAGCCGGCCGATCGCCGCGGTGATCAAGGCGGTCCTGCCGGCACCGGAGCCGGGCGTGCGCTCCTGGGCCGCCTATCGCGCCCGCTTCGTCGAAGCCCAGCGGATCGACCTGGGTCTGCGCTTCTGGGACGAATACCGGCGCCAGCTCGCGGCGGCGCGCGAGCGCTTCGGCGTGCCCGAGGAAATCATCGTCGCGATCATCGGCATCGAGAGCATCTACGGCAGGAATTTCGGCCACTTCAACACCTTCGCGGCACTGGCCACGCTGGCCTTCGACTATCCCGCCGACCAGGCCGACGCCGGCGCACGCTCGGCGCTGTTCCGCGATGAACTGGAGCAGCTGCTGCTGCTCGCGCGCGAGACGCATCACGATCCGCTCGCCTACACCGGCTCCTACGCCGGCGCGCTGGGCCTGCCGCAATTCCTGCCGAGCAGCGTGCGCCGCTACGCCGTCGATGCCGACCACAACGGCCGCATCGATCTCGCGGCCAGCCCCGCCGACGCCATCGCCAGCATCGCGAACTTCCTCAACGCGCACGGCTGGCAGAAGGACGGCCCGGTGGCCGCGGCGGCCAGCGTCGAGGGCGATAAATTCACCCGCCTGCTCGAAGAGGGCATCGCGCCGCGGCACACGCCCGCCGAGATGGCGGCGCTGGGCGTGACGAGTCCGGGCGCGCCGGAGCAGCCCGCCGCCCTGATCGAGCTCGCCACGCCGCAGCAGCCGACCGAATACCGCCTGGGCTACCACAACTTCTACGTGCTGACCCGCTACAACCGCAGCAGCTTCTATGCGATGGCGGTCTATGACTTGGCGCAGGCGCTGCGCGCGGTACGCAGCGAGTGAGTCGGCCTTCAGGCCGACACCGCGGCTGTCGGCCTGAAGGCCGACCTACAATTCACAGCAGTTCGTCCTTGGTGAGACCCTCGCGCGAGAGCTGACGGCGAAGCTTGGACAGCGCCTCGAGCTGGATCTGGCGCACCCGCTCGCGGGTCAGACCGAGATCGGCGGAGAGGTGCTCCAGGGTGCCGACGTCGCAGCCGTTCAAGCCGTAGCGCCGCTCGATCACGTAACGCTGATTGGCCGAGAGCTGCGCCACCCATTCCGCCACGCGCCGGCCGACCTCGGCGTGCTGCAGCAGAGTCTCCGGGCCGTCGCGGACCTCGTCGGCGACGGCATCGGCGACCGACAGCTCGTGGTCGACCTCCAGCGGCGCATCGAGCGAGGTGGTGTATTCATTCAAGGCCAGGATCTCGCGCACCTCGGCCACCGGCTTGTCGAGCAGCCGCGCCAGTTCCTCGGCGCCGTGATGCGCCGGATGCACGCCGGACGATTCGAGATGGCGCAGCGCGCGCAGCACCAGGTTCAATTCCTTGACCACGTGCACCGGCAGGCGGATGGTGCGCGACTGATTCATGATCGCGCGCTCGATGGTCTGGCGGATCCACCAGGTGGCGTAGGTGGAAAAGCGGAAGCCGCGTTCGGGATCGTACTTTTCCAGCGCGTGGATCAGCCCGAGATTGCCCTCCTCGATCAGATCGGCGATGGGAATGCCGCGATTCGGATAGCGCTTGGCGATGCTGACGACCAGGCGCAGGTTGGACTCGATCATCTTCTGCCGGGCGGCGAAATCCCCGGCCAGAACGAGACGCGCCAGCTGGAGTTCCTCCCCGGCGGAGAGCAGCGGGCTGGCGCCGATCTCGTTCAGGTAGAGCTGGGTGACGTCGTTGAGAAACTCGGTCTTCGCGCTGCCGGGGATCTCCGCCTCTTCAGCCGCCCCGGTCCTGTCCAGATCGGCGCCGTCGATCGCATCGCCCGCCTCGATCGGCTCGCCATCCTCGCCCGGGATCGCGTCCTTGACCATGCCCTAGCGGCTGGGCAGATGCTTCAAGGGGTCGACCGGCTTGCCCTGGCGCCGGATCTCGAAATGCAGCATCGGCCGATCGCTGTCGGTGGCGCCGGCTTCCGCGATCTCCTGTCCCTTGGCCACGCTCTGCCCTTCCTTGACCAGGATCTTGCTGTTGTGGGCATAGGCGGAGAGGTACATGAGGTTGTGCTTGATGATCACCAGCTTGCCGTAGCCGCGCAGGCCGGTGCCGGCATAGACCACCTTGCCCGCTGCCGCGGCCAGCACCGGGTCGCCCACCTTGGCGGCGATGTCGATGCCCTTGTTGGCTCCTTCGACGAAACCGGCGATCACCTTGCCGCTGGCCGGCCAGCCCCAATCGACGCCGTCGTCGTTGGCGGCCTGGCCGGACGGCGCAGGCACCGGCGCGGCAACCGGGGGCGCCGCCGGTCCGGCCGGCGGAACGGATGCCGGCGTCTGGGCCGAATCGGCCTTCTGCAGTCGCGCCAAGGCCGCTTCCGAATAGGGCTGTTCGCCCCCCAAGGGTTCCACCTTCAGGGTCGCGGTGTTGGCGCCGGCGGCGACGGCCGGCGCAGCTGAGGGCGCTGCGGTGGCGGCCGGTGCGCCGGTGAGCGGCAAGGCTTCGACCGGCGCCGGCGCTGCGACCGGGCTGACCTCGGACACCCCGGGTGTGCCGGCCGGGGCTGCGGCTGCCGCCTCGGGCGGAACGACGCGCAATTGCTGGCCGACCTCGATCTTGTTCGGGTCGCTGAGTCCGTTCCAGGCGGCGATGTCCCGATAGGACACGCCATGGTCGAGGGCGATCGAATACAAGGTATCGCCGCGCTTGACGATGTAGAAGCCGGCCGGTGCGCGTGCCCCTTCGAGGGTGAGCGACGGCGTGATGTGCTCGATCACCGGCGCCGGCTGGTTGGTCGCGCAGCCGGCGAGCAGCGCCAGGAGGCCGAGCATCACGTAGGTTCCGAGCCTATTCATTCCACCCCCGGCAGCAAAGGTACGAAACGCACCGCATCGAAATGCGTCTCCACGAATCCTTCGGCATGGCGTTCGATCAGCGACAAAATCTGCTCGCCGCTGACGCCGCCCAGCGGCAGGATCATCCGGCCGCCCGGCGCCAGTTGATCGAGCAATGCCTGGGGCGCTCGCGCGGCGGCAGCGGCGACGATAATAGTATCAAATGGCGCCGCTTCCGGTAGGCCCCAGTGGCCGTCGGCGTGCTTGAAGCGGACGTGGGTCAGGCGCAACTGCCCGAGGTGCTTCCTGGCCTTGGCCAGGAGCGGTTCGATGCGTTCGACCGCAAAGAGATCGCGCGTCAGCATCGCCAGCACCGCAGCCTGATAACCGCAGCCGGCGCCGACCTCCAAGGTTCTGCCCAGTTCCCGGCCGTCGGCCAGGAGCTCGACCATGCGCGCCACCACGTAGGGCTGGGAAATGGTCTGCTGGAAGCCCAGGGGCAGGGCCGTGTCCTCGTAAGCGCGAGAGGCGAGCGCCTCCTCGACGAAGATATGCCGGGGCACGGCGGCGATGGCGGCGAGCACGCGTTCGTTGCCGATGCCCTGCTCGCGCAGGCGCTCGATCATCCGCTCGCGCGTGCGCTGCGAAGTCATGCCGATGCCGCGCAGGCCGGGGACGTTCATGGCGCGAGCCAGCGTCTCACCGTGCCGATCTGGGCGCCGTGGGTGAGATCCATCTGCAGCGGCGTGAGCGAAGCGTAGTTCTCGGCGACCGCATGAAAATCGGTGCCCGCGCCGGCATCCTGCGCGGCGCCGGCGGCCCCCACCCAATACACCGTTTCGTTCCTCGGCGTCTGCTGCCTGACCACCGGCTCCGCCTTGTGGCGCCGGCCCAGACGCGTGACCTGGAATCCCTTCAGGCGCTCGTAGGGAACGTCGGGAACATTGACGTTGAGCAGCACCGGCTCGCCGAACGCGCCGCGCTGGAAACGTTCGACCAGTTCCCTGGCGACTCTCGCGGCGGTCTCGAAATGGGTTCCGGCCTTGCTCGCCAGCGATACCGCCAGCGCCGGCACGCCGAGCAGATAGCCCTCGGTCGCCGCAGCGACGGTGCCGGAATAGATGGTGTCGTCGCCCATGTTGGCGCCCAGGTTGATGCCCGAGACCACCATGTCGGGCAGGGTGTCGAGCATGCCGGTGACGGCGAGATGGACGCAGTCGGTCGGCGTGCCATTGACGTAATAGAAACCGTTGGCGGCCTGGCGCAGCGACAGCGGCCGGTCGAGGGTCAGCGAATTGCTGGCGCCGCTCCTGTCGCGTTCGGGCGCGACCACGCTCACGTCGGCGATGTCGGCCAGCGCCTTGGCGAGGATTGCCAGACCCGGCGCGAAGTATCCGTCGTCGTTGCTGAGCAGAATACGCATGACGGAATACCTGATGAGTGATTTGTTCGCGGATCGTTGAGAACGACCGGCCGGCGCCGGTTCAAGGATGCGCGATTATAGCGCAGCCGGAAAAAGGCCGCGACGCGAAGTCAGTCTGCGATGCGCTGGAAATAGCGGGCGCGATAGAGCAGGCGACGCCGCCCCGGGCTGTCTTGGAAAGCCGAGCGATCGTGCAGCACGTTGTTGCAGATCAGCCCCATGCCCGGCTCCAGGCGGCCGTGGAGGGTCCAGGGGGTGCCGCGCTTGAGGATGTCTTCGAGGCAGGCCACCGCCGCGCGCGTCTCGGCGTCGTCGCGCCAGACGATGCTGCGGGTGCGCGCCGTGTAGCGCATGTGCAGGAAGCCCCGGTCATCGACCGAGAACACCGGACCGGGCTGGTCGGGGCGGGCCACCTCCTGCGCGTCGCCCTCGGTGCGGGCCGGAATGGTCATCGCATCGGGCCGGGAGAGCGCGCGGATGAACGCCGGATTCTCGTCGCGCAGCAGCAGATAGGCCAGCTCGTGGTCGAGCAGACGGTTGTCGCCGCCGCGCTCGGCGGCCGCGACGCAATGCAGAATCATGCCGCGCACCGTGCGCTCGGGCGGGTTGTAGTAGCCGTCGGTATGCCAGCTGATGGCGCGGTCGGTGTAGGGAATGAATTCCCGGCGCGTGCCGGCCTCGGCCACCGACAGCGAGGAAATGCCGTCGTCGTCGGCGAGATAGTTGTCGTCCAGCGTCGCAAGACCCAATTGCAGCGCCAGGCGGCGCGGGATCTCCTTGTCCGCGTCGCGCCGGTCGCTGACGTAGATCGCCATGTTGGCTGCCCGGCAACGCGCCAGGATGGCCGAGCGCTCTTGCGCGGTGAGCGCGCCAGGATCGCCGACCTCGACCAGCAGCTCGGTCAGGGAGCGCGGCGCCTGGCGCAGCTTGCCGGCGCGCCAGGCGGCGTAGCCGGCGTGATTGTCGAGAGCGAAGGGCGAAGCGTCGGTCATGTCCGATATCCGTTCAGTTGCCGCCCGGTCGCCGCTCAATCGCCACTGAGCGCCTCGCGCGGCTTGCGGCGGGGCTCGGCATCGTCGTCATCGCCAGCCGCGAACAAGCCGGCCAGCGTCTTCTCTACCGCCTTGACCGCTTCGGGCGCCTCGATTTCCATCACCTGGTCATAGATCCAGGCCTTGTCCTTCTCGGGCACGCCCTCGCGGACGCGGCTGGCGAAGCAGCGCCGGAAGCCGAAGTCGGGGCCGCTCTCGGTGTAGGCGAACTCCGCGTAGTCGGCGCCGGCGCGGTTGAACAGGTCGAGGAAGTGGGCACGACAGGAACCGGGCGGTGAGGCCGAGATCAGCATGTCGGCGTTGTCCTCGACCACCTCGGCCAGCCTTTTCGCCAACGCCGTGGTGAACTCGGCGCGCTCGCCCGCCTCCAGGTCGCGGTACGCGATGCGGTCGGCGACGTGGGCGAGAAAGGCCAGATGCTCGCAGACGTAATCGAAGTAGGAGCGCCCCAGGTCGATGTCGAACTTCGCCTCGCGCATGCGCTTGATCGAGTCGATCGCCAGCTTCCAGGCGAGCATCGCGATGACGCTGGCCAGCGCCGCCTGGGTGCGCGGCTTGCCCCGCGCATGGAAACTGCTCCTGATGCGTATCGCCAT
>JAJZPJ010000110.1 GCA_021811225.1 Pseudomonadota bacterium | reverse complement strand
CTGGCATACAGCGCATTGTTTTCGATGAACGCGCGCCTGGGCTCGACGTTGTCGCCCATCAGGGTGGTGAAGATTTCGTCGGCGGCGATGATGTCGTCGATCTGCACCTTGAGCAAGCGGCGCACGGCGGGATCCATGGTGGTCTCCCAGAGCTGCTGCGGATTCATCTCGCCCAGTCCCTTGTAGCGCTGCTTGCTGATGCCGCGCTCGACCTCGTTCAGCAGCCAGCGCATGGCTTCGGCGAAGCTCGCCACGGGCTGCGACTTGTCGCCGCGGCGGATGACGGCGCCGGGGCCGATCAGGCCGGCGATGATCGCCGAGGTGCGGCGGACCTGCTGGTAGTCGCCGGAGAGCAGGAACTCCCGGTCGATGTGGCCGACGCGCAGGTTGCCGTGGCGCATCTTTTCCACGTCGAGCAGCCAGTGCTCGGTCTTCTCGTCGTAGCGGGGAACGACGCGGAGCAGGTTCGACACCTGGGCGGTCAGCTTCGCGGCGGCGGCGCGCGCGCTGGCTTCGTCGCTGAGGTCGATGTCGATGTCGTGGGCGAGCAGGGCGTGCAGCAGCTCGGGCTCGATGAAGTCGGCGAGACGGCGGATCACCGCTTCGGAGAGCAGATAGGAGCGCACCAGCTCGCCCAGGGCGTCGCCTTCCAGCACGGTGGCGTCCTGCCTGGGGCTGAGCGCCGCGCCCTCCAGCGCGAGGGTCAGGAGGTACTGGGACAGCGCGTGGTCGTCCTTGATGTAGAGCTCGGTCTTGCCGTGCTTGATCTTGTACAGCGGCGGCTGGGCGATATAGACGTGGCCGCCCTCGACCAGCTCGGGCATCTGGCGGTAGAGGAAGGTCAGGAGCAGCGTGCGGATGTGGGCGCCGTCGACGTCGGCGTCGGTCATGATGATGATGCGGTGATAGCGCAGCTTCTCCGGCTTGTATTCTTCCTTGCCGATGCCGGTGCCCAGCGCGGTGATCAGCGTGACGATCTCCTGCGAGGAGATCAGCTTCTCGAAGCGCGCCTTCTCGACGTTGAGGATCTTGCCCTTCAGCGGCAGGATCGCCTGGAATTTGCGGTCGCGGCCCTGCTTGGCCGAGCCGCCGGCGGAGTCGCCCTCGACCAGGTAGAGCTCGCACAGGGCGGGGTCCTTCTCCTGGCAGTCGGCGAGTTTGCCGGGCAGGCCCATGCCGTCCAGCACGCCCTTCCGGCGGGTCATCTCGCGGGCCTTCCGGGCCGCCTCGCGGGCGCGGGCGGCATCGACGATCTTGCCGGTGATGATCTTGGCGTCTATCGGTTTTTCCAGCAGGAACTCGGCCAGCTTCTGCGCCACAACCTCCTCGACCACCGGGCGCACTTCGCTGGAGACCAGCTTCTCCTTGGTCTGGGAGGAGAACTTCGGCTCCGGCACCTTGACCGACAGGACGCAGGCCAGGCCCTCGCGCATGTCGTCGCCGGTGGTCTCGACCTTGGCCTTCTTGGCCAGCTCGTGCTCCTCGATGTACTTGTTGATCACCCGCGTCATCGCCGCGCGCAGGCCGGTCAGGTGGGTGCCGCCGTCCTTCTGCGGGATGTTGTTGGTGAAGCACAGCACCTGCTCGGCGTAGGAGTCGTTCCACTGCATCGCCACCTCGACGGTGATGCCGTCCTTGGCGCCGACCGCGTGGAAGACGTTGCCGTGCAGCACGCTCTTGGCCCGGTTGATGTATTCGACGAAACCCCTGACGCCGCCGGTGAAGGCGAAGTCCTCCTCCTTGCCGCTCCTCTGGTCGATGAGCTTGATCTTGACCCCGTTGTTGAGGAAGGACAGCTCGCGCAGCCGCTTGGCCAGGATGTCGAAGTGGTACTCGATGTTGCCGAAGGTCTCCAGGCTGGGCAGGAAGTGCACCTCGGTGCCGCGCTTCTCGGTGCTGCCGACGACCTTCAACGGTTCGACGGCGACGCCGTTCCTGAATTCCATCGCGTACTTCTTGCCGTCGCGGCGGATGGTCAGGCGCAGCCAGTCGGACAGCGCATTGACCACCGAGACGCCGACGCCGTGCAGGCCGCCCGAGACCTTGTAGGAATTGGAGTCGAACTTGCCGCCGGCGTGCAGCTCGGTCATGACGATCTCGGCGGCCGAGCGCTTGGCCTCGTCGTCCTCCTTGATGTCGACGGGAATGCCGCGGCCGTTGTCGGTGACCGAGATCGAATTGTCCGTGTGGATGGTGATGACGATGTCGTCGCACCAGCCGGCCAGGGTCTCGTCGATGGCGTTGTCGACCACCTCGAACACCATGTGGTGCAGACCGGAGCCGTCGGAGGTGTCGCCGATGTACATGCCCGGACGCTTCCTCACCGCCTCCAGTCCCTTGAGGATCTGGATGCTGCTGGAATCGTAGGTCTGGTCGCCCTGCTTCTGCTCCGCTTGCGTCATGTACTGCTCCAAAGATTGAATCCGTGCTCAGATGCGCATCGGCATCACGACGTACTTGAAATTCTCGTTGCCCGGCAGGGAGAACAGGGCGCTGCTGTTGGCGTCGCCCAGGCGGCACTCGATCTCCTCGGCGGCGACGTTGTTCAGCACGTCGAGCATGTAATTGACGTTGAAGCCGATGTCGATCGAATCGCCCTGGTAGTCGATCTCGATCTCTTCCTGGGCCTCTTCGCGCTCGGTGTTGTTGCTGATGATCTTCAGGCTGCCGGGGGTGAATACCAGGCGTACCCCCGGCGTCTTCTCGTTGGTGAGAATCTTGACGCGCAGCAGCGACTGCAACAGGCCGCTCCTCGACAGCTTGACCAGGTTGTTGTGCCCCTGGGGAATGACGCGCTCGTAGTCCGGAAACTTGCCGTCGATCAGCTTGGAGATGAATTCGATGGCGCCGAAACGGAACAGCGCCTGGGTCGGCGCCAGGACGATTTCCAGCTCGTCGTCGTTGTCGGCCAGTTGCCGCGACAGTTCGAGCACGGTCTTCCTCGGCAATATCACCTCGATGGGCTGCTGCTGCTCGCCCAGGGTTTCGCTGGCGTAGGCGAGACGGTGGCCGTCGGTGGCGACCATGCGCATCTCGTTGCCCTTGACCACCAGCAGCAGGCCATTGAGGTAATAACGGATGTCCTGCTGGGCCATCGCGTACTGCACCAGGGCGAGCAGGCGTTTGAACTGCTTCTGGGTGACCTTGATCCGGGTCTGTGCGCCGTCGGCCTGCGCCATGCGCGGAAAATCCTCCGCCGGCAGCGTCTGCAGATTGAAGCGGCTCCTGCCCGCCTTGACCTGAAGACGCTTGTCCTCGAAGTTGAGATTGACCTCGCTGTCTTCCGGCAGGGAACGCAGGATGTCCTGCAGCTTGCGCGCGCCGACGGTCAGCGCCGCGGTCTCGGCGCCGCCGGTCTCGGCGCCGGTCTTGATCTGGATCTCGATGTCGGTGGCGAGCAGCGTCAGGCGCCCGTCGTTTTTCTCGATCAGGACGTTCGAGAGTATCGGCAGGGTGTGGCGTTTCTCGACGATACCGCAGACCGATTGCAGCGGTTCGAGGAATTGGTTACGGGGGCCTTTAAATAAGAGCATATTTAAACCTCCAATGATTGATAAGCAAAGCCTCGAACTGTGGAGAAACGAAGTATTTCCATGGTTTTCAACTTATTGTCTTCTGTATAAGGTTATGGATAAGCGTCTTGTTAAGCTGGGTGCGAATGTGTGCGCTTTTTCGGCGCCGGGGAAATTCCCGGCTTATCCACAATCCACCCCAGGCCGATACATGAGTTGTTCATCGCCTCAGCCCCGGAGCGTTTGCATCAGGACATGCACGTCGTTGTTGAGCTGGGCGTCCTTGCTGCGCAGGTCGGCGATGGTGCGGCAGGCGTGCAGCACCGTGGTGTGGTCGCGGCCGCCGAAGGCCTCGCCGATCTCGGGCAGGCTGTGGTGGGTCAGGTCGCGGGCGAGCGACATCGCCACCTGGCGCGGCCGGGCGATGGCGCGGGTGCGCTTCTGCGAATACATCTCGGCGACCTTGATCTTGAAATAGTCGGCGACGGTCTTCTGGATCAGCTCCAGCGTCAGCTGGCGGTTGGTGGCGCCGAAGATGTCCTTCAGCGCTTCCTTGGCCATGTCCATGCCGATCTCGCGGCCGTGGAAGCGGGCGAAGGCGATCACCTTGTTGAGCGCGCCCTCGAGTTCGCGGACGTTGGAGCGCAGGTTCTTGGCGATCAGGAAGGCGACGTCGTCGCCCAGCGCCACCTTCGAGGCCTCGGCCTTTTTCTTCAGGATGGCGACGCGCATCTCCTGCTCGGGCGGCTCGATCTGCACCGTCAGACCCCAGTCGAAGCGCGAAATCAGGCGCTCCTCCAGGCCGCTGATATCCTTCGGGTAGGTGTCGCAGGTGATGACGATCTGCTTCTTGGCTTCGACCAGGGCGTTGAAGGCGTAGAAGAACTCTTCCTGGGTGCGCGCCTTGTTGATGAAGAACTGGATGTCGTCGACCAGGAGCAGGTCGAGCGAGCGGTAGTAGCGCTTGAAGACGTCGAAGGACTTCTGCTGGTAGGCGCGCACCACGTCGGAGACGTAGTCCTCGGCATGGACGTAGCGGATCACCAGCTTGGGGTTGTGGCGCCACACTTCGTTGCCCAGGGCGTGGATCAGGTGGGTCTTGCCCAGGCCGACGCCGCCATAGACGAACAGCGGATTGTAGGAGGTGCCGGGATTCAAGGCCACCTGCTGCGCCGCGGCGCGGGCGAGATCGTTGGCGCGGCCGGTGACCAGGGTATCGAAGGTGAAGTCGGGATTGAGCCTGGCCTTCTCGTAGGTGTTGTCCACGGCCGCCGATGCCGGCCGGGCGCCGCCATTCGCCTGCACCTGCGTCGGGGGGGCCTCGTCGGGAAGCTGGACGGTCGGTGCCGAGGTCTCTCCCAGGCCGAGGCTGATGCTGACCGGCTCAGGGAAAAATTGCCGACTCAGGGTTTCTATCTGCTCCAGGTAGCGCTCCCTGACCCACTGCAGCACGAAGCGATTGGGTGCGATCAGGCGCAGGCTGGTCGGAGTCGAGCCCGGGCTTTCCGCATCGTTTTCCAGACGCAGGGTCTTGATCCAAGTGTTGTACTGTTGGGCCGGCAGCTCTTTTTCAAAGCGGCTCAGACAGGCAGACCAGAATTCGCTCATCGTGTCGAGAAGACCCTGCCGTATTTGCAGGCATTTGATTGATATTATTATAATATTCCGTTCGTGGCGGGGATCTTGTCGGATCCTGGCGGATCCCGGCGAGCGTCGGAAGCTAAGCATTCTAGCGGGTTTGAAAAAAGTTATACACAGGCCGGTCAAAAAATACTACTTGACAAATAGGGGCTTAAAAGATGTAATCGTCCGTTTCTCTTTTCGGGGAATACCTCCATGAAACGCACTTACCAGCCTTCGGTTGTCCGCCGCAAGCGCACCCACGGCTTCCTCGTGCGCATGCGCACCCGCGGTGGTCGCGCCGTGATTCGCGCTCGTCGCGCCAAGGGCCGCGCCCGTCTGGCCGTCTGAGGCGGAATCAGGCGACGGAGGAAGCATCGACCTTGATGATTTCGGCTTCGGCAGCGCTTGCAGGCTGCATCAGGCGGAAGAATTTTCATCGGTCTTCGCTTCCCGCCGCGTCTTGCGCGGCGGCTACTTCGATCTTCATTACCTCGCCGGAAGCAAAGCCGGCGCCCGGCTTGGTTTGATCATCGCCAAGCGGCTCGCGCGTCGGGCGGTGCAGCGCAACCTGCTGAAGCGGATCGCCCGCGAAGCCTTCCGCCACGCCCGGCCGGGCCTGCCGGCTGTCGATCTGGTGCTGCGCCTTACCAAGTCCCCCGGCAGCCTGCTAGACTCCGGGTCGCGTCGAAACTGGCGCACCGATATTGAGCAGTTGCTGGCGAGGCTGCCACGATGAGAAGACTGCTGGTAGCCCCGTTGATCGCCCTGATCGGACTGTACCGGTACGCCATCAGTCCGCTTCTCGGCAACCGTTGCCGTTTTTATCCGAGCTGCTCCGAATACGCGATCGAGGCGTTGGAACGGCACGGTCCGGTGACCGGGCTCTGGCTGGCGATCCGGCGCGTGGCGCGTTGCCATCCCTGGCATCCGGGCGGATTCGATCCGGTTCCTTAAACTTTTTGCTGCTGATTCAGACCAACTCAAAACTGAATCGAGAGACCGTCGATGGACAACCAACGTCTGATCCTGCTTCTGGTGTTTTCTTTTTCGGTGGTGATGCTTTGGGACGCCTGGCAGAAACAGGAGCAGCCCGCGCCGGCGCCGACGGTGGTCACGGCGCAGCAGGCCGCCACCGGCTCGGCCTCGATTCCGCTGCCGGTGCCTTCGGGAACTCCGGCGCCGTCGGCCGTCCCCGTGCTCGCCACTGCCGCGGCGGCGAAGGCGCCCGAGGCCCAGGTCAAGACCGATCTTTTCAACGCTGAAATTTCCGCCGAGGGCGGCAGCCTGGTCCGTCTCGAACTCACCCAGCACCGCGCCACCGGGAACCCGAACAAGAATTTCGTGCTCCTGCACAACGACGGGAAGGAGTTCTACGAGGCGCAAAGCGGCCTGATCGGCGCCGGCCTGCCCAACCACAAGACCCTCTACCAGCTCGCCGCCACCGACTATCAGCTGAAGGACGGCCAGGATTCCCTGCAGGTGCGCCTCCTCGCTCCGCCGGTCGATGGCGTCCAGGTGGCGAAGACTTACACCTTCCATCGCGGCAGCTACCTGATCGACGTCAGCTACCAGATCGTCAATGGCGGTACGGTGCCGATCGCGCCATCCGCCTATTTCCAGTCGGTGCGCGACGGCAACCCGCCGGAAGGCGATCCGAAGATGGCGAAAACGACCTTCAACGGCGGCGCCGTCTACACCGAGAAGGATAAATATCAGAAGTTTTCCTACGAGGACATCGCCAAGGGCAAGGACAAGTTCGCGCAGAAGGCCGATAACGGCTGGATCGCCGTGGTCCAGCACTACTTCGTCTCGGCCTGGCTGCCGCAGGGCAAGGTCGAGCGCGAGTTCTTCGCGCGCAAGCTGGACGACAATCTCTATAGCCTCGGCGTGATCGTGCCGGTGGCGAAGATCGCGCCCGGTGCCACCGGCACGGTGACGGTGCCGCTCTACGCCGGCCCGCAGGACCAGGAAAAACTCGCCAAGATCGCGCCGGGGCTGAACCTGGTGGTCGATTACGGCTGGCTGACCATCATCGCCGCGCCGTTGTTCTGGGTGCTGGAGCAGATCCACCGCCTGGTCGGCAACTGGGGTTGGGCGATCATCTGTCTGACCGTTTTGCTCAAGCTGATCTTCTTCCCGCTGTCCGCCGCCAGCTACAAGTCGATGGCGAAGATGAAGCTGGTGACGCCCAAGATGGCGAAGCTGAAGGAGATGTACGGCGATGACCGCGCCCGTCTCAATCAGGAAATGATGGAGCTGTACAAGCGCGAGAAGATCAACCCGCTCGGCGGCTGCCTGCCGATCGTGGTGCAGATCCCGGTGTTCATCTCGCTCTACTGGGTGCTGCTCAGCACCGTCGAGATGCGCTACGCGCCTTGGCTGGGCTGGATCCACGACCTGTCGGCGCGGGACCCCTATTTCATTCTGCCGCTGATCATGGGCGCGACCATGCTGGTGCAGCAAAGGCTCAACCCGGCGCCGCCCGATCCGATTCAGGCCAAGGTGATGATGTTCATGCCGATCGTGTTTACCGGCATGTTCATGTTCTCTCCGGCCGGACTGGTGCTCTACTGGACGGTGAACAACATGCTGTCGATTGCCCAGCAGTGGCAGATCACGCGCCTGATCAAGGCCGGCGCCGCCAAGAAGTGAGCGGTGGACGCTGAGCGTCCTTCGGACACCATCGCGGCGGTCGCCACCGCGCCCGGACGGGGCGGCATCGGGGTGGTGCGGGTCTCGGGATGCGGTCTGCTGGGCTTGGCCGAGACGCTCACCGGCAAGCGGCCGATGCCGCGACTGGCCACCCTGACCGAGTTCAGGGACGCCGCCGGGGAGACCCTCGACCAGGGCATCCTGCTCTACTTTCCGGCGCCGCATTCCTTCACCGGCGAGGACGTGCTGGAGCTCCAGGGCCACGGCGGCCCGGTCGTGCTGCAACTGCTGCTCTCCCGCTGCCTGGAGCTGGGCGCCCGCCTGGCCGAACCGGGCGAATTTACCCGCCGCGCCTTCTTGAACGACAAGCTCGATCTGGTCCAGGCCGAGGCCGTGGCCGACCTGATCGGCGCCGCGACGGCGCAGGCGGCGCGCTCGGCGCTGCGCTCGGTCAGCGGCGAGTTTTCGCAGGCGGTCGATGCCCTGGTCGCCCGCCTGATCGAGCTGCGCATGCTGGTCGAGGCGACGCTGGATTTTCCCGAGGAGGAGATCGACGTGGTCCGCGACACCGACGCCGCGCAGCGTCTGGCGCGGCTGCGCAGCGACGTCGCGGCGATCCGGGCGCGCGCCCGGCAGGGCAGCCTGCTGCGCGACGGCCTGCACGTGGTGCTGGCCGGGCCGCCCAACGTCGGCAAATCCTCGCTCATGAATCGCCTGGCCGGGGAGGAACGGGCCATCGTCACGGCCATCGCCGGCACCACTCGCGATGCCTTGAGGGAGTCCATCCAGATCGAAGGTATCCCGCTGCATATCGTCGATACCGCCGGCCTGCGCGACACCGAGGACGAACTGGAGC
>JAJZPJ010000109.1 GCA_021811225.1 Pseudomonadota bacterium | reverse complement strand
CCTGCCTACGTCGATTTCGTGCTGATGCAGAGCGCTCCGCCAAAGGGACCATCGGCGCTTGCGGAGAAAATGCCGTGAAACAGCAATGGCTGGCACTGGCCAAGCGTTTCGATGCGCTGGCCCGGCGTGAGCGGGCCATGGTCGCGGCAGCGGTCCTGCTGGCCGTGCCCTTCCTCGGTTATTCCCTGCTGATCGAGCCGCAGTTGCTGCGGCAGACGAGTCTCGCCAAGCGTATCGCTCAGGCCAGGGCCGATCGGGCCGGCATCGAGGCGCAACTGGCCGGGATGCATGCGCAACTCACGGACCCCGACGCCGGCAACCGCGCCGCCCTGCGGCAGACGCGCGCGAGCCTGTCCGCACTCGACGCGAAGCTGCGCAGCATGAGCGGCAGCCTGGTGCCGCCCGATAAGATGCAGGCGCTTCTGGAATCGCTGCTCGGCAAGCACCGCAATCTGGAATTGCTCAGCCTGCGCACCTTGCCGCCTGAGCCGCTCGTCGAGCCCGCCAAAGCGGGTGACACCAAGGTGGCTGACAACAAGACCGGCAAGAAGCGCAGCGAGCCCGGGCCTGTCGCCGCGAGCGAACCTCCCGGACCGGATATCTACAAACACGGCGTCGAGATCCGCATCGCGGGAAGCTACAACGATCTGTTAGCATACCTCGCGGCGCTGGAACGCCTGCCGCAGCGCATCCTCTGGAACCGCGTCACGCTGGTGGTCGACAAGTACCCGCGCAACGTGTTGACCCTGACGGTTTATACCTTGAGCCTGGACAAGCAATGGCTGGTGGTCTGAAGTCTTCGTCGCGCCTGCTGCAGGCGGCCGCGCTGGCCGGCGCGGCCGCCGTTGCGTATGGACAGGCGCTCGCGCAGGCGCCGGCGGCCCTGGCCGATCCGACCCGGCCGCCGGCGGCGTTCGCTGCCTTGCCCGCTGCTGCCTCCGCTCCGGGTCCCGTCAGCGGCCTGCAGGCGGTGATCATGCGGCCGGGGCGCAAGCCGCTGGCCGTGATCAACGGCAGCACCGTCCTCTTGGGCGGCAAGCTGGGCGATGCGACCCTGGTGCATCTCAGTGAATCGGAAGCGGTCTTGTTGGGACCGGCGGGCAGGGAAGTGCTGCGCCTGACGCCGGGGGTTGAAGTGGCGCCGGCGAAGGGCGGCGGCGCCTCGTCAAACAAAAAGCGGAGAAGTATGCATGAATCCGGGTTGTGACGGCCAGCGGTTGCACCGGCTCATCGCCCTGAGCTGCATGGTGCTCCTGGCCGGCTGCGCCTCTGCGCCGGTGCAGAAACCCAGCCCCACCCAGGAGCGGATCGACCGGGAACTCGGGCGCGCGGTCGCCGAGCGCAAGGTGCAGACCGACGCCATCGACCGCGCGCTGATGCCGCCCTTGGCGATCGCCATGCCCAAGGCGACGGCGGACACCGATTCGCGCTTCGATCTCTCGGTGGTCGATGCGCCGGCCGCCCAGGTGTTCATGGCGCTGGTCAACGGCACGCGCTACAGCATGCTGCTGCCGCCCGAGCTCACCGGACGGATCACCGTCAATCTCAAGAACGTGACCTTGAAGGAGGCGCTCGACACGCTGCGCGATCTCGACGGCTACGAGTACCGGGTCGAGGGCACGCGCATCTTCATCGAGCCCAACACGCTGCAGTCGCGCGTTTTCCAGATCAACTACCTGACCGGCCGGCGCATCGGCAGCAGCGACCTGCAGGTGACGTCCAGCGCCATCAGCGGTTCCACACCCGGCCAGGTGCAAAGCGGCAGCACGCCCCCCCAGGCGACGCTGGGCAACACCAACAACCAGGATTACACCAGCCGCGTCAGCACGACCTCGGACGCGGATTTCTGGCGCGATCTGACCCGCGCCCTGACCGCCATCGTCGGCACCGCCGACGGCCGCCAGGTGATCGTCAATCCGATGTCGGGGGTGGTGGTGGTGCGCGCCTTTCCCGCCGACCTGCGCAACGTCGCGCACTATCTCAAGGCCACCCAGCTGGTGGTCGATCGCCAGGTGATGCTGGAAGCCAAGATCGTCCAGGTGACGCTCTCCAACAACGCCCAGTCCGGCATCAACTGGTCCTTGTTCGGCAGCGGCACGCCGGGACTCAATTCCGGCAACCCGACCGCGATCCAGGCCGGCGTGGTGGCCCCCGGCACCACCCTGAACGCGCTCTCCGGCACGGGTACGCCCTCCGCATTGACCGGCAGCAACGGCACCGTCACTCCGGGCGCCTTCGCGGGTCAGGTGGCGGCGAAGGCGATGGGCCAGGGCATGATCGGCCTGGCCTTCCAGACCAAGAACTTCGCGGCGCTGATCTCCTTCCTGCAGACCCAGGGCAACGTCGCGGTGCTCTCCAGCCCGCGCATCGCCACGCTCAACAACCAGCAGGCGCTGCTCAAGGTCGGCACCGACCAGCTCTACGTCACCAACGTCACCGGCGGCACCACCGCCACCACCACCACCCCCGGCACGGCGCCCAGCCTGACCCTGCAGCCCTATTTCTCGGGCATCTCGCTCGACGTGACGCCGCAGATCGACGCCGAGGGCAACATCATCCTGCACGTCCATCCGGCGGTGTCCGTCGTCACCGACAGTCCGAAGACCATCGATCTGGGCGCGCAGGGCACCTATACGCTGCCCCTGGCCGCCAGCAGCATCAACGAGACCGACAGCATCGTGCGCGTCGAGAACGGCAACATCGTCGCCATCGGCGGCCTGATGAGCCAGAATGACTCTCGGGACAGATCCCAGATGCCCGGCCTGGGCGATGCGCCGGTCGTCGGCGGTCTGTTCGGCCAGCGCAACAGGACTTCGAGCAAGAGCGAGATGGTCATCCTGATCAAGCCGACCATCATTGACAGCGACCGGACCGCCAAGGAAGATCTGCAGGCCGTCCGGGACCGTTTCCGGGCGCTTGACCAGGGGCTCGACCGGCAGCCGGCCTCGTCATCAACGCAACACTAAAGGGATCGCGCACTTGTACCTCGCTCATTTCGGTTTCACCGAACGGCCCTTCGGCATCACTCCCGATACCAGCTATGCGTTCGCCGCCACCGCCCATCAGGAGGCGCTCAACACGCTGGTGGTGGCGCTGGGCAGCGGCGAGGGCTTCATCAAGATCACCGGCCAGGTGGGCACCGGCAAGACCATGCTCTGCCGGCGATTCCTGGCGACCCTGGGCGAGGATTACCATACCGCCTATCTGCCCAATCCTTCGCTGGCGCCGCTGGCCCTGCTGCAGGCGGTGGCCGACGAGCTGGGCCTGAAGCTCGACCCGGACGAACAGCAATTCCAGTTGACCAAGCAGATCAACCAGCGCCTGCTCGAACTCGCCGGCGAGGGCAAGACCGCGGTGCTCTGCGTCGATGAGGCGCAGACGGCGTCACTGGAGAGCCTGGAGGCGCTGCGCCTGATGTCCAACCTGGAGACCGAGAAACGCAAGCTGATGCACGTGGTGCTGTTCGGCCAGCCCGAGCTGAACCAGAAACTGGCGGATCCTTCGGTGCGCCAGTTGCAGCAGCGCATCGCCTTCAGTTACGACATGAAGGGACTGCGCCGCGACGAGCTGGGCCATTACCTGACTCATCGCCTGCAGGTCGCCGGTTATCGCGGCAACGCGCTGTTTTCCCGACCTGCCGTGGGTCGCCTGTATCGCTATTCCGGGGGCATTCCGCGCCTGGTGAATATTCTCGCGCACAAGTCGTTGCTCGCCGCCTACGGGGAGGGCTATGCCACGGTGTCGGCGCGCCATGTCGGCGCTGCGGCGCGCGATACCGAAGGAGTCGATATGAGTCGCCGGCGCTGGTTCTTCTGACGCGATGAGCCTGATCAACAAGATGTTGCGCGACCTGGACAGCCGCCATGCGGTCAGCGGCCAGGTGGCGCTGCCCACCGAAGTGCGGGCGTTGCCTGAACCCAAGCAGCCACCCAGGATCGGCCGTCGTATCTGGCTGCTGCTGGCCTTGGTCGTGCTCGGCTGTGCCGCTTTCCTGACTTCCGCCTATTGGCTGCCGCTTCTCCGTCCGCTGCTAGCGCCGACGGCCGCGCCCGGGCCCGCGGTGCCGGCGCGCCCGAAGCCGCCGCCGGCCGCCCCGGCGATTGCGCCAGCGGCGCATCCTGCGACCGCGCCGGCAGCGGCGCCTGCCCCCGTCGCCGCAACTCCCGCGCCGGCGCCGGCGAGCCAGCAGCCCGCTTCAACGGACACCGTGTTGCCGCTGCCGTCCATCTCCGAGACGCTGCCCCCGCCCGAGGAGCCGCCTGCATCGAGTCATCCGGCGACGACGAAGGCCGAAGCCGCTATCCACTCGCCGCCTGCCGTACCGGCCAAGAGGAAACCGAGACCCTTGCCGACGGCGAAAAAACCCGAGCAGGCCGACGCCCACGTGCTGATCGACAAGACCCAATCGCCGGAGGGCCGCGCCGCGGCCGATTATCTCAAGGGCGTCGCCGCCTACAAGCAGGGGCGCATGGCGGAGGCGGCGGCGCAGTTCAGGCTCGCCTTGCAGGCCGATCCCCGGCACCTCGCGGCGCGGCAGACCCTGATCGCCATGCTCGCCGGACAGAAGCAATGGGACGATGCGGAAGCGCTGCTGAGAGAGGGGCTGCAGCTCATGCCGGGGCAGACGGCCTGGGCCATGGCGCTGGCCCGCATCGAGGTCGAGCGCGGCGATCTGACGGCTGCCTGGGGCACGCTGCAGCGGCACATGGCCGACGCCCGGAACGATGCCGATTATCTGGGCTTTGCCGGGGTGCTGCTCGAGCGTCTGCACAAGCCGCACGAGGCGGCCGGCTATTACCAGGCGGCGTTGCACCTGAAGCCGCGCGCGGGACGCTGGTGGCTCGGACTGGGCCTGGCGCTGGAGGCCGATGGCCGTGCCGCCGAGGCCCAAGACGCCTACCGGCACGCCGAGGCATCGGAGGGACTGACGCCGGAGATGAAGGCCTTCGTCGACAAGAAGCTGCACTGACCCGACATTGCCCGACGGCTACCGCAGCGCTTTGCAGACAAAAAAACCCGCCGGGCGGCGGGCTTTTGCAGGGGCTTTACGCAGCTTACTTCTTGGCCTTCTTGCCCGCGACGGCGGCCTTGAAACCGGCGCCGGCGCTGAATTTTGGCACCGTGGTGGCGGCGATCTTGAGCGCTTCGCCCGTCCTCGGGTTCTTGCCGGTGCGCGCCGCGCGCTTGCTCGACTTGAAGGTGCCGAAACCGATCAGGGTCACGGTATCGCCTTTGGCAACCGCCTTGACCACCGCAGCGACGATGGCATCGAGCGTCTTGCCCGCGGAGGCCTTGCTAATGTCCGCTTCTTTCGCGGCGATATCGATCAGTTCTGCTTTGTTCATGCGCCTCATCCTTTCATGAAATAGACCATCTGGCCGCGGCCATTCTAGCGCCAAACGGGGCCAAGAGGGCAAGCCCGCGCGAATCTCCAGGCCAGGGTCATATCAGTCGAGTTCGAGCGGCGGCTCGTCCATCAGCGCCACCTGCTCGCGCAATTCCAGGATACGGTCCTGCCAGTAGCGCTGCGTGTTGAACCAGGGAAAGGCCGGCGGGAAGGCCGGATCTTGCCAGCGCCGTGCGATCCAGGCGCTGTAGTGGATCAGGCGCAGCGTGCGCAGCGCTTCGATGAGGCGCAGCTCCCGCGGGTCGAAATCGCAAAAGCGCCGATAGCCGCTCAGCAACAGCTTCAGTTGCCGCGTCATTTCCGTCCGCTCGCCCGAGAGCAGCAGCCACAGATCCTGGACGGCCGGTCCCATGCGGCTGTCGTCGAAGTCGACGAAGTGGGGGCCGCGCGTCGCGCCGCCGTCGGTCCATAGTACGTTGCCGACGTGGCAGTCGCCGTGCAGACGCAGCCCCCGCGTTTTGCCCGCGTCCGCGAATGAGCGGCGCACGCCCGTCAGCGCCTGGTCTGCGACGCTGTGCCAGACCGTCCGGATGTCCGCGGGAATGAAGTCGTGCGACAACAGGTAGTCGCGCGGCTCGCTGCCGAAGCTTTCGATATCCAGGCGGGGGCGGTGCTGGTAGGAGGAAACCGCGCCGACCGCGTGGATGCGGCCGATGAAGCGGCCCAGCCACTCCAGGGTGTCGGGCGCGTCGAGTTCCGGGGCGCGGCCGCCGTGCTTTTCGAAGAGCGCGAAGCGGAAGCCGGCGAAGCGGTGCAGCGTGCCGCCGGCGAGCGACAGCGGCGGCACGACGGGGATCTCGCGGTCGGCCAAGTCGGCGACGAAGGCGTGTTCTTCGAGAATGGCGGCGTCGCTCCAGCGGTCGGGGCGGTAGAACTTGGCCACCAGCGGCGGGCCTTCTTCCATGCCGATCTGGTAGACGCGATTTTCGAAGCTGTTCAAGGCGAGCAGGCGGCCATCGGGCGCGAGGCCGACGCTGTCTACGGCATCCATGACGCCATCGGGGGTCAGGCTCGAAAACGGCTGGTCGCTATCCATGACGGCATTGTACGGCGAAGGCGGGCCGGAAGCCCGGGCGGGCTGGGCTATAATGCCCGGCCTTTTCAAGACGGCGGAATACCATGTCGATGAGCGAGCGGCGGCGATGACTACTATTGCGGTGAGGATAAGCAGCAAACAGCGCGAGACGGACGAGATCGCCGTCTTCGAACTGGTTTCGGCGGACGGCGCAGCGCTGCCGGAATTTTCGCCGGGCGCCCATATCGACGTCCATGTCGCGGGGCTGGTCCGGCAATATTCGCTGTGCAACGGTCCGCAGGACAGCGACCGCTATCTGATCGCCGTCAAACGGGAGCCGCAATCGCGCGGCGGCTCGCGCGCCATGCACGAGCTCCAGGCGGGCGACCGGCTCGAGATCAGCGCGCCGCGCAACCATTTTCCGCTCGATCCGGCGCCGGGCCCGAAGCTGTTCCTGGCGGCGGGCATCGGCATCACGCCGCTGCTGTCGATGACGCGCCATCTGCTCGCGCGGGGACTGCCGTTCGAGCTGCAGGTGTTCACCCGTTCGCGCGAGCACACGGCATTTCGCGAACTGCTCGCCGGGGCGGAATTCAGGGGGCAGGCGAGCTTTCATTACGGGCTCGACGCGGAGGCGCTGCGCGCGCATCTGCAGGCATTGCTCTGCCGCCGGGCGGAAGGCGCCCAGCTCTATCTCTGCGGGCCGCGCCCCTTCATGGACCTGGTGGTCGCCACCGCGGCGGCACTGAGCTGGCCGTCCGAGGCGGTGCATCTCGAATATTTTTCGGCCGATCCGGGGCTCGAAGACGCTCCTAGGCGAGCCTTCCGGGTCAAACTGGCGCGCTCGGGCGCGAGCTACGACGTGCCGGAGGACAAGAGCATCGTCCAGGCGCTCGCGGAACAGGGAGTGGACATTGCCACCGCCTGCGAGCAGGGGATCTGCGGCACCTGCCTGACCGGCGTCGTGGACGGCACGCCCGATCATCGGGATTCCTTCCTGTCCGACGAAGAGAAGCGCGCCGGCAAGCAGATCATGCCCTGCGTCTCGCGGGCGAAGAGCCCGCTGCTGGTGCTGGATCTGTAGCCGCCGGGGCAGCCGCGTCAGGGCGCCGCCAGCCCGTTCAGGAGGGCGTAGGTGGTCAGTTGCGCGGCGCTGTGCACGTCCAGCTTGCGCATGATGTTGCGCTGATGCGCCTCGACCGTGGCGGCCGAGATATTGAGGCGGGAGGCGATTTCGGCGGTCGTCTTGCCATCCGACAGGAGCTGCAGCACTTCGCGCTCGCGTTGCCCGAGCCGCCGCTCGCCCGCACGCTTGCATTGATATCGCTGCTCCGTGCCGCGCGTCCGGCCGGCTTCGGTTCCGGCGATTTCCGGGCTGAGATAGACTTCGTCGCGGACCGCGGCGCGCACGGCGCGCAGCACTTCGTCGCCGCCGGCGGACTTGACCACGTAGCCGCAGGCGCCGGCTTCGATCATCTGCTGCGCGATGCGCCGGTTCGAGTAGGTGGATAGTCCCACCACCTTGACCGCCGGATGCGCCTGGCACAAGCGGCGCGTCACCTCGATACCGTCCAGACCGGGCATGCCGACGTCCATGACGACGAGGTCGAGCGCGTTCTCGTCGGCCAGTCTGAGCGCTTCGATGCCATCCTGCGCTTCGGCCACCACGTCGAGGTCCGGCTCCTGCTCCAGCACCGAGCGCAGCGCTTCGCGCATGATCCGGTGATCGTCGGCGAGCATGATCCTGATGTTCCTCATGCGGGAGAATCCTCTTTTCTGGGAAAGACCGCGCGCTCGTTTCCTGATGGTTTCCCGATGCCGGTGAGACGCGATCGATCGTGACGTTTGAATATGTTTTCAGGATAACAAATCCGGCTGTCATCAGGGAAAAAGTTTCGGGAAAAGTCCATAAAAAATGTTTCTGCGGCGAATGCCGACCGGCATCGTGAGGCTGTCCGCGATGTTAAAATTCACGCGCTTAATCCTGCCTCGAACCGCCGCCATGAATCGCGCCGCCATGATCCGCACCCGCTTCGCTCCCAGCCCGACCGGTTTCCTGCACATCGGCGGCGCCCGCACCGCGCTGTTCGCCTGGGCCTACGCGCGCCGGCACGGCGGCCGCTTCATCCTGCGCATCGAGGATACCGATGTCGCCCGCTCCACGCCCGAGGCGGTGCAGGCGATCTTGGACGGCATGAACTGGCTGGGCCTCGATATCGACGAGGGGCCTTACTACCAGATGCGGCGCATGGACCGCTACC
>JAJZPJ010000108.1 GCA_021811225.1 Pseudomonadota bacterium | reverse complement strand
GGCAGTCGGGCAGGCCGTAGGACATGACCTTGAGGCCGTTGATGGTGTCGGTGGGCGCGACCAGCAGGTTGTTGCGCCGCACCGCGATCGGATCGAGCCCCAGTTCGCGGGCCATGGTATCGAGCAGCGCCTCGAAGGCGAAGCGCGAATTGACCGTGCCGTGGCCGCGCATGGCGCCGCAGGGCGGGGTGTTGCTATAGACGCGGTAGCCGTCGTACTTCACCGCCGGAATGTCGTAGAGGCCGTTGAGCAGTGCGCCGGAGTAGAGGATGGTGACGATGCCGTAGCCGGCGAAGGCGCCGCCGCGCTGGGTCTGCTCCATCTCGCAGGCGGTGATCTTGCCCTCGCGGGTGAGACCGATCCTGATGCGGATGTCGGTCTCGGGCCGGCCGCGGTGGGTGAGGAAGGTCTCCTCGCGGGAGAGCTTCATCCGCACCGTGCCGCGCGCGGCGCGCGCCAGGATGCCGCAGACCATCTCGAAGTTGAGCACCTCGACGCGGGCGCCGAAGCCGCCGCCGACGAAGGGCTTGATCACGCGGATGCGCGAGGTGTCGAGATTCATGCAGCGCGCCAGCGACAGATGCACGTAATAGGGCACCTGGGTCACCGAATGGAAGGTCAGCTGGTCGCGCTCCGGGTCGTAGGCGGCCATCGCGGCGTTGGTCTCCATCGGCACGTGGGTGACCTCGGCGCAGTGGAAGCTTTCCTCGCGCACCAGGTCGGCGCCGGCGAAGCCGGCGGCGGTGTCGCCGAACTCGTTGTGCACCTCGCGCTCCAGGTTGCCGGCGCGGTTCTCGTGCAGCAGCACGGCATCCGGGGCGCGGGCATCGGCGGCGTTGAAGTAGGCCGGCAGCTCGCGCACCTTCATGCGGATCAGGCCGATCGCGCGCGCCGCGGTGGCGTCGTCCACCGCCGCCACCGCCGCCACCGGCTCGCCGATGTAGCGCACGCGGCCGCGCGCCATCGGGAATTCGTTCTCCGAGATCGGCAGGACGCCGTAGGGATGGGCGCAATCCTCGCCGGTGACGATGGCCACGACGCCGGGCAGCGCCAGCGCCGCGGAGAGATCCAGCTCCAGGATCTCGGCGTGGGCGTAGGGGCTGCGATAGATGCGCCCGGCCAGCGCCTCGGGCGCGAACAGGTCGGCGGTGTAGCGGGCGCGGCCGGTGACCTTCTCGATGCCGTCGACCAGGGGGATGCGTTGGCCCGCGCCCTTCTGCATGATCGGGTTCATGACGCCGCCTCCGCGGGGGCGCTGGCGGCCTGCACCGCCTCGATGATCTTGACGTAGCCGGTGCAGCGGCAGACGTTGCCGGCCAGCGCCGCCCGGATCTCCTCCTCGGAGGGCTCGGGGTTGCGGCGCAGCAGGGCTTCGGACGCCATGATCATGCCCGGCGTGCAATAGCCGCACTGGGCGCCCAGCTTTTCGTGGAAGGCCTGCTGCAGGCGCGACAGGCGGCCGTTCTTGAGCTGCGATTCGACGGTCTCGACGTGGCTGCCGGCGACCGAGGCGGCGAGCGTCAGGCAGGCCAGCCGGGGTTGGCCATCGACCAGCACGGTGCACGCGCCGCATTCGCCGCCGTCGCAGCCCTGCTTGGTACCGGTCAGGTGCAGCGTGTCGCGCAGATAGTCGATCAGGAGCAGGTTGTCGGGCACCGCCTCCTCGCGCAACTGACCGTTGACCCGGATCGGTACGATCGTCTTCATGGCACATTTTCCTCTTTGTCTGGACTCAGCCCATATCATAGACAATTGTTTGAAACCAAACAATAGGATTTAAAGCTTTCGCGGGCGGGTCCCGCGGCGGGCGACCGGACGCCGGTCAGCGCAGACGCCGCGGGTGGCTGAAGGCGGTCAGGCGGCCGTCGCGGACGAAGCCGCAGAGGGTGACGCCCAGCGCCGCCGCGGCTTCGACGGCGAGCGAGGAGGGCGCCGAGACGGCGGCGACCAGCTCGATGCCGGCGCGCGCCGCCTTGACGATCATCTCCAGGCTGACCCGGCCGGACATCAGGACGCCGCAGCCCGCGGTGGCCCGCCCGCGCAGCAGGCACTGGCCGATCGCCTTGTCCAGGGCGTTGTGCCGGCCGAGATCCTCGGCCGTCGCGAGGAGTTCGGCCGCGGGCGAGAACACCGCCGCGGCGTGCGCGCCGCCGGTGCGGTTGAACAGCCGCTGCCGTCCCTCCATCTCGGCCATCAGCCGCTGCAGCCGTCGCGCTTCGAGGCGCAGCGCGTCGCCGACCGGCGTCAATCCGGCGCGCAGATCGGCGACGCCCCCGACCGGACCGCAGGCGCCGCAGGCGCTGGCGACGAAGCCGCCCTGGCGGTGGGTGCGGACTTGCGCCGGACGGGCGAGCCGCACGCGCACCACTTCGTGCGCGTCCGGGCAGACCGCCAGCTCCGCGATGTCGTCCAGGGACGCGATCATGCCCTCGGTCAGCAGAAAACCGAGGCTCAGGGCCAGCGCATCCGGCTCGGGCACATCGCCCAGAACGCCGATGTCCGGCAGGAAACCCGAGGCGGCGGCGATGTCGGTGCGCGTCCACATCAGCGTGTACAGGCCGACATCCGCCACCTCGATGAACAGCGCCTGTTCCTCCAGCAGCCAGCAGCGATCTTCCACGCCGGGCTGGCCCGCGCCCGGAATGCGCAGGGCGCCGACCTGGCGCATTCCGGCCGTCTCATGCACGCCGGCCAACTCGACCGCGGTGTCGATGCTGCCCATGATCATCCGCCCCTGGCGCCGTCGGCTCCGAGCCGGCGCAAAGCGACGCGCACCACGTCGGCGCCGGAGCCGGTGGCGTCGGTCAGTGCTATCGACATCGGGGCGATGGTGTTGAGGCTGGGCGCCTTGAGATCCTTGGCGTAGGGCGTCGCCCAGTGGTCGAACTGGCCGACGATGACCAGGGTGTCGGGGCGGATGCCCTGGATGGTAATCGCCGGACCCCGGGTCGAGCCGATCACCGAGTTGATCTCGAGCAGGTCGCCGTCCTCGATCCCCAGCCGCTCCGCGGTGCGGGTGTTGATCATCACGCCCTGGTGGCCGCGGATGTTCTGCGACAGCTCGTCCATCAGCTGGATCGCGACGTTGCCGCCGGAGTGGTACTGCATGCTCTTGGTGGCGATCAGCCAGAAGGGGAAATCCTCGGGCTTGTGGCCGCGGCGCACCAGGTCTTCCTCCCACAGCCCCGGGAAATCGTGCCACACCGGCAGGGCCTGGTACTCCTCCAACTGCCTGTCCCACCAGTGGATGCCGGCCTCGTGCATGCGATTGGCCAGCTCGCGGCCGGAGCGCATCAGGCGCTCCTGGTAGGGCAGTTCGAAGCGCAGGCCGTGGCGCTTGAGGGTGGGCGTGAGGTACCACTGGGTCTGCTTGAACGGTCGCGAGAGCAAGCCGTGTTCCTTGAACCAGTCGAGGTCGCGGACCTCCTCGCCGCCGGTCAACTCGTGGCTGGCGGCCTTGCACGCCGCGTTCCAGATCTCGTCGACCGAGTGCGCCTGGTCGGGATCGAGCGAAAAGTCGCGCTGCTCGGTCTTCAGCTTGACGCCGCAGGCGCCGCGGTTGATCGCCGCGTTGTAGTCCGCGAGCAGCCCGGTGCGGCGCGCCAGCTCGGTGGACACCCAGGTCATGTCGCGCGCTTCCCCCTGCGGCGCCACCGCCGGCTGGCGCAGGACGAAGCCCTGGTGCTGCCAGTACTGCTCCATGTACTTGGTCTTGCCCAGGCGGATCAACTGCGTCGCTTCCAGGTCGGTGGCGTCGGGCAGCAGGATGTCGGCCATGTGATTGGTCTCGTCCGGGGTGAACGCGAAGCACACGGTGAACGGGAAGCGGGCGATGGTCTCGGCCAGCGCGTGGGTGTCCCAGAAGGAGATCGCCGGATTGGTGCGGTAGGCGATCCAGATTTCCGGCTTGGTCGCTACCGGCCAGTTCTCCGGCGTCATGTTCTGGAACATCCAGGCCAGATGGGTGGGGCCGAGCGCCTGGCTCCAGGCGCCGGCGTTGCCCGACAGCGGCACCAGGGTGCGATGGGCGTTGCGCCCGGCGGGCTTCTTCACCCAGGTGTCCTTCCCGGTCGGATTGAGCTTGTTCAACATGAAGCCGTCGGGGCCGGGCTCGACGCTCTGGTGCCGGTTGTCGTGCGGCTTGTTGATCCGCACCGTGGTGCCCAGGGTGCCGCCGGGCACCTCCAGCGCGCCGACCAGCACCGCCAGCACGGTGCGCGACCAGCAGCACTCGAAGGCGCCCCAGCCGTTGTTCACCGTCTTGCCCAGGGTCACCGCGACCGGACGATGAGGCAGGATCTCGCCGTCTATCTCGACCGTCTGGCCGATGCAGGCGTGGTCGAGAAATTCGCCGACGACGGTGCGGATCTTCGCCGCCGGCACTTCGCAGATCGCCGCCGCCCATTCCGGGCTGTAAGGCTGCATGTGCGCCACCAGCTTCGAGAAGGCGGTGTCCGCCGTCACCCCGTCGCAGTTCCACTGCTCCCCGTCCGGTCCGGCCTCGACCGCGCGATCGACGCGCACGCTGCCCTCCAGCAGGGGCTCGGTCGCCGGCGTGTCGTGGGGGACCGCGGCGCCGCGGCGGACGTCCCAGAGCAGCGGCTTGCCGCTCTCCGGATCGCGCAGGTAGTAGCCGTGCGGCCCGACCAGGTAGGGCGAGGAGGTCATGTCGCGCAGGCAGGCGAGATCCAGCCGTTCGCGCGGGTGCTCGTGCAGCATGACGTGGATCATGGCGAACATGAAGGCCGGATCGGTCTTCGGCTTGATCGGCAGCCACTCGGCGGAGGCCGCCGCGGTGACCGACAGATGCGGCTCGATCTGGACGCGCTTGATGCCGCGGACGCGCGCCGCGGCGTGGCGCGCCGCGGCGCAGACGCCGCCGGTGACCTCGACGTTGGCGCCGAAGGAGACGATGTAGTCGGCGTTCGGCGTGTCGGCCGACACGGTGAAGGCGCGGTGCCAGTATTCGCCGTAGAGGTGCTCGGAGTGGGTGCATTTCACCCCCTGGCCCGAGCCGAAGCTGTAGTCGATCGGCCCCAGGGCCGCGAGAAAGGCCGGGAAGGTGCCCATGTAGTTGGCCGGCGTGCCGCCGTGGCCGAAGGTCGCCGCGATGCGCGGCAAGCCCTGTTCGTCGAGCATGCCGCGCCCCCGGATGTCGACCAGTTTCGCGGCGATGGCGTCGAGCGCTTCGTCCCAGGAGATCGGCACGAAGCCCGGGTCCTCGCCCATGCCCTTGTTCGGGTTGCTGCGCTTCATCGGCGTCAGTATCCGATCCGGATGGTAGGTCTTCTGGATCAGCCCGTAGGCCTTGACGCAGGGCTTGCCGTCGGCCGGATGCAGCCCCAGTCCGGCGGGGTTGGGTCCGATCTCGGTGGCGACGCCGTCCTTGACCTTGACGGTCAGCAGGTCGGGGCCGGAGACGCAGTTGTAACAGTAGGTCGGGACTTGGCGGATGCCTTTGCTGGCTGCGCTGCTCATGGTGGGTTTCCCTGTGAGTTCTGCGGCGATGCTCGGAGCCCGGAAGATATGATACAAATCCTGCCAAGCGCAATATGGAAGATGTTACATATTGTCGCGGCCCCCGCCAGCCGCTAACATGTCCGGGCTGCCTGGCGAGCCGCGAGCCCCCCGCCCGGCAACGGTGTCGATGGCACCATAGTCACCATAGTCACCATTGACGCACCATTGCACCCGAGAAGCGAGGACCCAGCCGATGAAACGGTTTTTGAAGGAGGCGGCATGCCTGATGGCGCTGCTGCTTGCCGCCGCGGCGCAGGCCGGGACGCTGAGGATCGCGGTCGCCGCCAATTTCATCGGGCCGCTGCAGCAGCTGTCGGCGGCCTTCGAACGGGACAGCGGCACGAAACTGCTGCTCGTACCCGGCGCCACCCGCGGGCTGTATGCGCAGATCCGAAACGGCGCGCCCTTCGATATCCTGCTCGCGGCGGACCAGGAGACGCCGCAGCGGCTGGTGCGGGAGGGTCTGGCGCTGCCGGATTCCGAGTTTACCTACGCGGTCGGCAAGCTGGCGCTGTGGAGCGCCAAACCCGGCTACGTCGATGCCGACGGGCGGGTGCTGGGGCGCGGCGATTTCGCCCATCTGGCGATCGCCAATCCAGACACCGCGCCTTACGGTGCCGCCGCCTTGTCGGTGATCACGAAACTCGGCCTGCAAGCGCGTCTGCGCCCCCGGCTGGTCGAGGGCGAGGACATCGGCCAGACTTATCAGTTCGTCGCTTCCGGCAATGCCGAGCTCGGCTTCATTGCACTCTCCAGCTTGTATCGGAACGGCAAGCTGACCCGGTCCGGCTCGCTCTGGCGGGTGCCGGACGGACTCTATCGGCCGATACGGCAAGACGCGGTGATCCTCGCGCATGCCAAGGACAAGCCGGCCGCCCGGGCGCTGATGGCCTATCTGAAAAGCGCATCCGCCCGCACGATCATACAATCCTACGGCTACGGTTTTTGAGCCGGGGCTGCCAAACCGGAACGGAACGATGACAACAGCGGATGAAACCCTGAGCACGGCTGGCTTCGCCAGCCCGATCGACGATCGCTACTTCGAGGATTACCGGGTCGGTGCGACCTACGAATTCGGCGAATTGCCGGTGACCGAGGCCGAGATCATGGAATTCGCCCGGCGCTACGATCCCCAGGATTTCCACACCGATCCCGCCGCCGCCGCGGCCGGCCCCTTCGGCGGCCTGATCGCCAGCGGCTGGATGACCGCGGGGCTGATGATGCGCTTGTTCGCCGATCACTACCTGTCCAGAAATGCCAGCCTCGCCTCGCCCGGCGTCGATGAACTGCGCTGGACCCGGCCGGTGCGGCCGGGCGATCGCCTGAGCATCCGGGTCACCGTGGTCGAAGCCAGGCGCTCGCGCTCGAAACCGGATCGCGGCCTGGTCCGCTCGACGATCGAGGTGATCAACCAGGCGCGCGAGCCGGTGATGACCATGAGCGCGATGAACCTCCTCGGCTGCCGGAACGTCGGGCAATCATAGACAGACCGGGAGAGACAGACCGGAGTGAGCCGCCGGCTGATCGGTCCCTCGACGGCAGGCGGCTCGGCGGCTGGGTCTTCGGGTCGAAGGGGCGGCCCCGCCTCTATCGAAAGTCAGACTGGTTCGCCCGCCCGGCGTGGCCCCCGCAATATGCGGCAGATCAAACATGAGCTGTTACAGTTCATGTTGACGCAGGTCAACTGAACGGATATTTTGGCCTTTAAATATAATACTTTAGTTTTAAAAAATGTGTTGTTACAAAACAACACAATTCCTCTCGAAGCGCGTTTTTTTCGTCGAAAAAATGGAAATTTCGGGATCGGCCGGTAATCTCGCAGCATCGATTTTTCCGCAACTACAGAGAGGGAGTTACAAATGAGTCATAGTCCCACATCCCGCATCGCAAGCCGGCTCGCCCGGCTGTCGCTGGTCGCGGCAACCGCAGCGCTGCTGCTGCCGGGCGCGGCCCAGGCCGTGCCCAGCTTCGCGCGCCAGACCGGCCTGGCCTGCGAAGCCTGCCACACGGTCTTCCCCGAACTGACCCCCTTCGGCCGGCGCTTCAAGCTGAACGGCTACACCATCGACAACCTGCCCCAGGTCAGCGACGTCTCCACCAACAAGGACGAGACGCTGCTCTTGAACCAGCTGCCGCCGCTGTCCTTCATGCTCCAGACCTCGGTCACCAGCACCAAGAAGGCTGCGCCTGATGCCAGCGGTACCGGCAGCGCCCAGAACGGGACGACCGAGTTTCCGCAGCAGGCCAGCCTGTTCTACGCCGGCCGGATCGCGCCCAACCTCGGGGCCTTCGTGCAGATGACCTATACGTCGGGTAACCCTTTAAGCATGGACAACACCGACATCCGCTACGCGAAGAACGTCAATCCAAATTTCCTGTGGGGCCTGAGTCTGAACAACAACCCCACGGTTCAGGACGTCTGGAACACCACCGCGGCTTGGCAGGCACCCATCGATCAGCGCAGCGATGTTAGCAGTG
Source organism: Pseudomonadota bacterium (assembly GCA_021811225.1). Taxonomy (GTDB): domain Bacteria; phylum Pseudomonadota; class Gammaproteobacteria; order Burkholderiales; family Rhodocyclaceae; genus CAIYYX01. Next base: position 740 of record JAJZPJ010000108.1, on the reverse strand, counting down.
CCCCAAGACCCGGTGGCTTTGCCTTGGTTGACGGGGGCTTGGGCGGCATTGGGATGAGCGCCTATGGCTACTGGAACAATTCGATCTACGCCGAATTGGGTGCTTATCGTTCGTCGGCCAATGGCGCTCCGTTAGACAGCACCAGCAGCGCCGTCATCGATGGGCTGGCGCCCTACTGGCGGCTCGCCTACGAGCGTCAATGGGGAGTGCAGTCCTGGGAGGTCGGCGCTTACGGGATGAACGCCAAGCTGTACCCGGGCAATGGTTTGGCGCTTTCGGGTGCGACCGACAGATACAACGACGTGGCGCTGGATACCCAGTACGAGTACATCAACGACCAGAACATCTATTCGGTCACGAGTACCTACATCAAGGAAGACCAGACGCTGGACGCGTCCAGTCCCGGCACGAACCCCAGCTTCAAGACTTTCAGGGTCGCCGGCAATTATTACTATCAGCGCAAGTACGGTGCGTCCCTGGGTTACTACTCCACCACCGGCAGCGGTAGTCTGGGTGACGATCAGGCAGCTTGGACAGGAGAGCTCGACTGGCTGCCCTACCAGAACACCCGGTTGGCGCTGCAATACACCGCTTTCAACAAGTTCGGCGGCATGAGCACCAACGCCTCGGACAACAACACCCTCTATCTCCTGGGCTGGATCAACTTCTAAGCTGCCGCTAAAGCGGATTCCCGGGCGAGCCGCCCGGGGTCCGGCGGTCAGGAACGCCAATATTCATCG
>JAJZPJ010000107.1 GCA_021811225.1 Pseudomonadota bacterium | reverse complement strand
AGGTCAGGATCTTCGCCAGCAGCAATCTGGACGAATACCGGCTGCACGAACTGCTCGCCGCGGGTGCGCCGATCGACGGCTTCGGCGTCGGCACGCGCATCAACACCTCGGCCGACAGCCCCTATCTGGACTGCGCCTACAAGCTGCAGGAATACGCGGGACGGGCGCGGCGCAAGCGCTCGGAAGGCAAGGCGACCTGGCCGGGACGCAAGCAGGTCTATCGCCGTGTCGACGGCGACGGGCGTCTGGCCGGCGACCTGCTGACCACAGCCGACGACGTCCGGCCGGGCGATGGCTTGCTACAGCCGGTGATGCGGGACGGCAGGCGGATTTCGCCGTCACCACCGCTGTCGGCGCTGCGCGCTCACGCCGCCTTGCAACTGGAATCGCTGCCGCGAGCCTTGCGCCGGCTCGATGCCGCGCCGGCTTATCCGGTGCGGATCTCGGCCAGGCTGGTCGATCTGGCCCGCGCGATCGACCAGCGCCGCGCAGAACCGGGCTGAGAGCTATCGGATCGATCACCCCACAAAAGATGAAAAAAACCTACCGGATTCCCAAAAATGTTGCTCGGAGCTATTCGGGAAACTTCATGATCACTCGCTGTGCCGCGTTCTGGATATGCTGCAGTGACAACATTCCTGCCTGCTTTTCATCGCCGCCCAGTACGGCATTCAGGATGCCCTCGTGATCGTCCCATACGCGGCTGCGGTCATGCGCTGGTCCGACAACGGCGATCATCGCACGGCGCAGGTGGTGCCAGTACAAGCGCAGCATTTCGGCAAGCAGCGGGTTGCCAGCCGATTCATAGATCCAAATATGAAACGCCATATCGGCGCTCGTGAGAGCTGACACCGACCCCGCTTCAACGGCCGCCCGCCCGCGCTTGAGCAATTCCAGTCCCTCTTGGTCCGACAGCTTGGCTACGTTACGGGCAGCCAGTTTGGCTGCCATCGGGTCCAGTGATTCCCGAAGTTGATAGAGCGATTCGAAGAAGCTCTTGCGCAGGGGCGCGACGACAACACCACGGCGGCCCGTGTCCTGCACAAAGTCCTGTGTCCTGAGTACGGTCAGTGCCTGTGTCACCGGCTGACGCGAAACGTTCAGTCTCGCCGCCAGTTCGTCCTGGTTGATCCGGTCGCCGGAACGAAGCACACCGCCGCAAATGGCTTCCAGAATCGACGAATAAACCTGTTCATAAAGCGTTGTTGGCGTGGTGAGGGGAACGACGATCCTGGAATCGATGTCGTCGGTCGGCGTCGCGGTAAGGTCGGAAGTCATGGCAGCTAGATTGTCCGTCGGTTCACCGGTTGGCTATTGGCCTTTTGGCGCGCGCGACACGTTGGACGACCAGTATACCTCGGTGACACCATCCGCACGGTTCAGGACGCGGTCGATAGCCCATTTGGAACTCCGCAGTGGGTTGATTGAGTTTGTGGCCCGTGGCAGGCATCTTCGGCACCGAGCCGATGCCGAGATATTCTTTCGGAGACGATACTGGAAGCCCAATCACTATTGCGCTCGCCAGCTGCGTTCAGCTTTGTCCCAGGCCTCTACCGCCTGAAGATCAGGCACCCATGCCAATCCTGATCGGCTGTCGGAGGACCGCGCTGCGGTGCTGACCACGACGTCTAGCAGCGCGGGCAGGTGCAGCAAAGCTGTGCCGATGGCCTCCTCCAGATCCTCGACACGCTCCACCCTTTGTCCGTGCATACCGAAGGCCCTCGCCATCGCGGCGTGATCGGCAAACTGCAGACGAGTGCCGACCACCTTCCCATAGCTGTCGGTCTGGTCGTTGACCTCGATTTGCCAAGCACCGTTGTTGGCCACTACGATGAGGAGTTTCGCATGGTGGCGCACGGCGGTGTCGATCTCCATTGCGTTGAAACCGAAGGCGCCATCGCCGGTAGCCACGACCACCTGGCGCCCTGGATACGCCAGGCTCGCTGCCACACCGAACGCCGTGCCAACCCCGATACAGCCTAGGGATCCGGGATCGAGGTAAGACGACGTCGACAGCCCGACCCGCGCGAAGCTGAGGAAGTCACCCCCGTCAGCCACCAGCACGGCATCGGGAGCCAAATGAGGTTGCAATGCCGCCAGTAGGCGATTCGGGTGCATTCGGCCCTGCGCGTCCGGGGCTGCATTACGCATCGCTTGCCGAAGCTTTTCGACCCGGTCTTCATGCCCCCGCCGCATCGCACGAGCCCAGTCGCGATCGATCGCGGGTGCGCGATCGCCGGCCGCAGCCATTATCGCCGCCAGCGCCACCGCCGGATCGGCGAACAACTCCACTGCCCCGCGGCGGTTGTCGCGCAGTTCTGACGGCGCGTCGGCAATGCGGATGAAGCGGGCTGCACCAAAAACCGCGGGCGAACCGTAGGCGAGCTGGAAGTCAAGCCGACGCCCGACCGTAACGACGACGTCCGCTTCACCGATCACGCTGCCCCGCATGGCAGCCACCACCGATATGTGTTCGTCAGCCACTATGCCACGGCTCTCCCCGGTGTCGAGGTAGACGGCACCAGACCGGTCGAGCAAGGCGGTGAGAGCCCGTCCGGCACCCCGCGCGCCACGCCCGCTGATGACCAGCGGGCGGCGGGCCGACCACAGCAACTCCATCGCTTGTGCCACCCCTTGAGGGTCCGGAACCAGTACGGGCCGAGGACGTGGCGCCAGGTGCTCCAGCAGTTGCAGCGAGCGTGGCACTTTGGCGCGCAGCACGTCGATGGGAAAGTCGAGGTACACCGGGCCGGGGTCGCAGCCTTGACCGAGGGCGCGCGCCACCGCCTCGCTGAGTTCCTGGAGCACCAGCGCCGGTTCGCGCACGGTACGCGCGTAACGAGTAATCGGTCGCACCAACTCGGTGTGTGCCAGATCCTGCAGCGCGCCGCGATTATCCTGCGCACGCGGTGGCGTGCCGGAGAGCACGAGAATTGGCGCTCGTGCGACATGCGCATTGGCGATACCGGTCATGGCATTGGTGACCCCCGGCCCGGCGGTGACCAGCGCGACACCCAGCTCACCGGTCAACTCGGCGTGGGCGTGCGCCATGTAGACGGCTGCGCGTTCGTCACGCACGTCCACGATCCGGATGTCTTCGGCGTCCACCCGTATTAAGATCGGCATGATGTGCCCACCGCACAGAGTGAACACCCGGGTCACTCCCTGAGATTTCAGGAAGCGTGCGATCACGGCAGCCGCGCAGTCATCGGCGCACCGGTCTGCGCTCGTCTCGGAAGGATTAGTCGGCGCAGGCATGCGCGTCGCCGCTTCGGTCTGCGCTTGAGCCGGTGACATGGTCAGAACACCGGCACTTCGCGATAGGTGCCCCAGACGGTCTTGAGGCGCTCGATGATGTCGCCCATGCTGGCGCCGGCGCGTACCAGCTCGATGGTCACCGGCATAATGTTCTGCTGGTCGTCCTTGACCACGGCGACCAGTTCGTCGAGCAGCGCATTGACCTTCTTGTTGTCACGCTCTCTGCGGATACGCTGCAGCTTTTCGATCTGACGCCGTTCGACCGTCGGGTCGTGCGGGTGCGTCTCCAGATCGGGAACTTCGTCGGGTTCGTGGAACATGTTGACGCCGATCACGGGCTTGTCCCCGCTCTGCTTATTGAGTGCCTGCTCGTAGGCGAAGTCGGCGATGTGGCGCTGGAACCAACCTTCCTCGATGAGCTTGATCGTGCCGCCGTTCTTTTCGACCTCGTCGATGATCTCGAAAACCTTGCGCTCGTACTCGTTGGTCAGATGCTCGACGTAGTAGGAGCCTCCCACCGGGTCGACCACGTCCGTCACATGGGTTTCCTCGGCAATGATCTGCTGCGTGCGCAGCGAGATCTTCATGGCTTCTTCGGTCGGAATCGAGAACGCCTCATCCATGCCGTTGGTATGCAAACTTTGCGCGCCGCCGAGCACAGCCGCGAGGGCCTGGATCGCCGTGCGCACGATGTTGATTTTGTATTGCGGTTTGGTCAACGTGGCCGCCGCCGTCTGGCAGTGGAAGCGCAGGCGCATCGATTCCGGATTCCTGGCACCGAAGCGTTCGCGCATGATCTTGGCGTAAACGCGGCGAGCGGCGCGGAACTTGGCGATCTCCTCGAAGAAGTCGGCCTGGCAGACGAAGAAGAAGGCGAGCCGCGGCGCGAATTCATCGACGTCCATGCCGGTCTTCGTCACCTCCTCGACGTAGGTGATCAGGTTGCACATCGTGAAGGCCACCTCATGGACCGGCGAGGAGCCGGCTTCCGAAATGTGATATCCGGAGACGTTGATCGGGTTGTACCGCTTCATGTGCTTCGCGCAGTAAGTGATGCAGTCGCGCACGATACGCACCGAAGGCGCGATCGGGAACACGTATTCCTTCTGCGCCATGTACTCCTTGAGGATGTCCGCCTGAATGGTGCCCGACAATTTGTTCATGTCGCAGCCGCGCTTCTGCGCCGCCGCGATGTACATGGCGAGGAGGATCCAAGCCGAGGGGTTGATCGTCAGAGAGACGGAGATCTTCTCGAGGTCGATGCCGTCCAGCAGCGCCTCCATGTCGGCCAGGGTATCGATGGCCACCCCTTCGCGCCCGACCTCACCTTCGGACATCGGATGGTCCGAATCGTAGCCCATCAGCGTGGGCATGTCGAAGTCCGTGGACAGGCCGGTCTGGCCCTGTTCGATGAGGTACTTGAAGCGCTTGTTGGTATCCTCGCCGGTGCCGAAGCCGGCGATCTGGCGCATCGTCCAGGTCCGGCTCCGGTACATCGTGGGGTAGGGGCCACGGGTGAAGGGGTAGCGTCCGGGCAGGCCGATGTCGTCGGCCGCACGGCCCTTCAGGTCGAGCGGCGTGTATACCCGCTTCACCGGAAAGCCGCCGAAGGTGTAGAACTGCTCCTTCTTTTCCTTCTGCTTGGCCAGGAACGAGGCAACCTCCTTGTTTTCCCAGTCCTTGATCTCGGCTTCCGGCGCCAAGTGTTCGGGGACGGTCGGCTTGCTGTTCATGGAGTTCCTTTCAGGTTGATGCCATCGAGCAGCTGCTCGGCGGCCTGGTAGGGAGAAATCCGGCGTCCGGCCAGTTGTTCTGACACCGCGGCGAGCGCGCCTCGGCGCGCGTTGGTGAAACGCTGGCGCAGCAGGTCCTCGGCCGTCTTGAGCATGCGGAACTCCGCAATTTTACGCACGCGGATCTGCCCGGTTTCGGAACTACGCATGAAGTGTCCGTGGCGGCCCAGGCATTCGATCAGTTGCTCGAATCCTTGGCCGTTTACCGAACTGGTGGGCACTACCGGCGCCCGCCAAAGGCGGTCGTCACCGACCGCCATGCCCATCGTGAGCATGCTCTTCAGGTCGCTGACGGTGCGGTTGGCGTCGGACCGGTCGCATTTGCTCACGACATGGATATCGGCAATTTCGAGGATGCCAGCCTTGATGGCCTGGATATCATCGCCGAGGCCGGGTGCCGACACCACGATGACCGTCTGCGCAGCGCGCGCAATCTCGACTTCCGCCTGCCCGACGCCGACCGTCTCGACGATGACGTAATCGAATCCGGCTGCGTCGAGAACATCAACGGCCTCCAACGACGCGCGCGCCATGCCGCCCTGGGCACCCCGCGTCGCCATGCTGCGGATGAAGATGCCTTCGTCGTTGACCAGTTCCGACATGCGGATGCGATCGCCCATGATGGAGCCGCCGGAGTATGGGCTCGACGGGTCGACTGCGATGATGCCCACCCGCTTGCCGCCGGTGCGCAGCTTGAGCGTCAGTGTGGACACCAGGGTCGACTTGCCGCTGCCGGGTACGCCGGTAATGCCGATGACGTGCGCTCGTCCGGCCTTCGCATAGAGTTGCGCCAGCGCCGGACGGCACTCTGCCGAACCCGCCTCTGCGCGGCTCATCAGGCGCGCCATGGCGGCATTGTCGCCAGCGAGCGCGCGCACCACCAGCGAATCCGAGGGTATCTGCTTGGCCATCACGTAGCCTCGAACCGCAGGCGCTGGGCCAAGTCCTTGAAGACTTCGCGGTCGTCGATCACCCGGCGCGCCTTGAAGTCGGTGCGCGGGAAGGTGCCGGGCTGCGCCACCTCGACCATGGTCCGCAGACCCAACATCGTATGCACCGAGGTCGCCACCTGCTGGCGGAACGCAGCCATCGCCGGCCGGCCCTTCGCGCTCAATTCGGCGGTAACTTCGACGCGCAGCAGGAGTTCGTCCATGTTGCCGTCGCGGCTGATCACGATGCGATGTTCGCCGCCATAGTCCGGCAGCTTGCTCAGAGCGGCGTCGATTTCGCTGGGATAGACGTTTTCGCCGCGGATGGTGAACATGTCATCGATGCGGCCAAAGATGCCCTGGGGCAGGCTGGGATAGGTTCGGCCGCACGCCGTCTTGTCGTTGGTCCACAAGGCGAGGTCGCCCGAGACCAGTCGGATCATCGGCTGCGAGGTGCGTTCGAGATGGGTATAGACCGGTGTGCCACGCTGGCCATAGGGCACACGTACGAGGGTCTTGGGATCGCAAACCTCGGTGTAGCAGATATCCTGCCAGCACAGCATCCCCTGGAACGACTCGGCCGAGGCTGCGACATTCATGAAAGGGGACATCTCGGCCATCGAGCCGCAATCGAATACCTCGGCCTTGTACGCGTCCATGATGCGATCGCGCACCCCCGGTACCGACGCACCGGGCTCTCCGGAGAAGAACATGCGTTCAATGCCGAAATCCGCCGCGTTGAGTCCTTCCTTGGCCGCCACCTCGGCCAGGTAGAGGGCGTACGAGGGGGTACCGTAGAAGGCCTTGGGTTTCATCATGCCGAGCCATTGCACGGCACGCGCAGACATTCCGGGCGCGCCTGCGCCGAACGGAAAGGCCTTGGCGCCCAGTCGCTCGGCCCCGGAAAGCGCACCCCAACTGCCCATGTACAAGCTGAAGATCGCGGCCACGAACACGATGTCGCCCGGCCGGATGCCCATACCCCACATTATGCGTGCGTGGGCGTTGGCGATGTTCTGCCAATCGCCGCGGCCGATCGCAAACGCCGTCGGGCGGCCAGTGGTGCCCGAAGTGCCATGGATATGATGGATCTCGCTTTCCGGCACGCACAAGTAATCGCCAAAGGGCGGCGCGCGGTGCTGTGCGGCGCGCAAATCGGCCTTCGTGACCACCGGACAGCGGCGCTCGAAGTCTTCCAGAGATCGGATCTGGCTCGGGTGGAAGCCAGCGTCGTTCCACTTGTCACGGTAGAAGCTGCAACTGCCGTAGGCGTAGTCGCAGATCTCGCGCAGACGCTGCACGATTGCCTCGTCACGTTTGTCGGGAGCCATGGTCTCGCGGATCGGGAACCAATAGCGGCTATTGTGGGCGGGGCGGTACGAGTCGTCGTACCGCGGCGGCCAGGTCCAGGATTCCATTGCGCTCACGGCGTGTCTCCGATGGTTGAGTCGGTCAACGCTCGCCGCGGTCGGCAACCAAGCGCTCGATGGTCTCGATGATCTTGTTCGGAGGCGTGTCCTGCAGCAGAATCTCGTGCACACCCATCGCCTTCAAAGCCGCCACGTCTTCGTCGGGCATGACGCCTCCGCCCATGAGGATCATGTCGTCTACCCCGCGCGCCTTGAGGCCAGCGATGATCTTCGGGAAGACGGTCATGTGGGCCCCGGAAAGGATGCTCACGGCCAAGACATCGACGTCCTCCTGCACGGCGGCGGCCACCACTTCCTCGGGCGAGCGGTGCAGCCCCGTGTAGACAACGTCCATGCCGGCATCGCGCAGGCATCGGGCCACTATCTTGACGCCGCGATCGTGTCCGTCGAGGCCGACCTTGGCCAGCAGCACGCGGATGTTGTTGCTCATGGTGAGTCTCCCGGTAAAATTCGTCTTTTGTATTTCGTATACGGTATTCGGTGTAGAATAGCCACTCGAAAGTGCCGTGTCAATGGAGACCAAATCGCGTCCAATCAAGGGGCTCGGATGGCCGCCGATTTTTGGCGGTAATATTCTTCCCCCGCTCGCCAAACCAGACTCGCCATGAACCCTCTCTCGGATCATCCCCTGCTACTCGCTTACCAAGACGTTGCGCCGACGCTCGAAGGCCCCCTTGCCCGCTGCGGATTTGGCAGTGCGGTGCTCGGCCGCGTGACGCTGGGTGGCGGGGCGATATTAGGGGCGTTTGCGGTGCTGCGCGGTGACGGCCACACGATCCGTGCCGGCGAAGACCTGCGCCTCGGCCCCCACAGCACCGTTCATATCGCGCACGCGCTGTACGGCACCGCGATCGGCGAGCGCGTCACCGTGGGAGCCCACACGGTGGTGCATGGCTGCACGGTGGGCAATGATTGCGTGATAGAAGATCAGGCGGTGGTTCTGGACGGGGCGGTGGTCGGCGATGGTTCCGTCATCGCCAGCGGCTCGGTGGTTTTCCCACGCAGCGTGCTACCCGCCGGTCACTGGTGCGCCGGCGTACCGGCAGTTCCTATTCGGCCACTCGGCACCTCGGAGCTGGCCGAGCTGCGCGCACGGGTCCGCGCCGGATCGCTGTCGGTGCCGACGTCGCCCAAGCATGACGCCCGCACCATCGACGCCGAACGGGGCGCGCATCACTACGTGGCGGCTTCGGTGATCGGCCTGGGCGAACTCCGCATGGGAAAGGGAAGCAGCGTGTGGTTCGGTTGCACCATTGATGCCCCCGGTTTTGGCGTAACTATCGATGCCGGTTCCAACGTGCAAGACAACAGCGTGCTACGGTCTACCGGATGCGAAATCACGATCGGCGCGGATTGCACAATTGGGCATAACGTGGTGTTGCATGACTGCACGGTGGGTGCGCGGGTTTTGATCGGCATGGGAAGCGAATTGGCCCCCGGCACCGTGGTGCCGGACGACGTGCTGTTAGCTGCGGGCTCCAAAACCACAGCC
>JAJZPJ010000106.1 GCA_021811225.1 Pseudomonadota bacterium | reverse complement strand
GGGCCGGGGGAGCATTTCCGGCGGGGTGGTCGGGATCTTGTTGTCGCGCATGTAGCCGTCCATGTCGCGCCAGCCGGCGAAAATGGAGGACTTCTGGTCCTTCGGATTGAGCGCGTAGCAGTCCTCGAGGGCGCGGCCCGACTGCCGGCAGGCGGCGCCCACCGCCTTGCCGTTGGCGTCCCTGGCCGCTGCCGCGGCGGCGGCGACCTTGGCCGGATCCTCGATACCGAGCTGCTCGCAGGCGGCGAGCAGCAGGGTGCAACAGAGCAGGATGGAAAGTGTGCGCATGGCGGTCCATTTTACGGCAGATTGACCGGGATGCTGAAGCCCCGATCGAACCATGGCGAATCCGTGCCTCAATCCGGGATCACCGCCGTCGCTTCGATCTCGACCTTGGCGGCATCCTCGACCAGCGCTGTCACCTGCACCACCGCCATCGCCGGGAAATTCCGGCCCATCACGGCGCGGTAGGCGGCCCCGATTTCCGTCGTCCGGGCCAGGTATTCGCGCTTGTCGGTGACATACCAGGTGAGCCGCACCACGTGCTCCGGTCCGGCGCCGGCCTCGGCCAGCACCGAGACGATGTTGGCCAGCGTCTGGCGCACCTGTCCGGCCAGGTCGGTGCTGGTGAAGCGACCTTGCCCGTCCCAGCCGATCTGGCCGCCGGTGAATACCATCGTGCCGCGCGCCTTGATGCCGTTGGCGAAGCCGCGCGGCGCCGCCCAGCCCGCCGGTTGCAGGATGCGGGAAGGGGGGGCGGGAATCACGGGATCTCGCCGCGCGCCAAGCTGCCGGCGTGGTTTTTCAGAGAGGCCAACAGCTGATAGAACTGCTGCCTCTCCTTTTCGCTCATGCCGCCCAACAGCTCGACGATCCACTTCTCGTGGGCCTCGGCCATTTTCCTGAACATCCTGCGTCCATCCGCGGTGAGCTTGACGATATAGGCACGCCGGTCGTTCGGATTGTCCTCGCGCACCACCAGGCCCTCGGAGACGAGCTGGTCGGTGATGCCGGTGACGTTGCCGCCGGTGACCATCATGCGCCTGGACAGCTCGCCCATCTTGAGTCCTTCCGGCGAGCGTTCCAGCTGCGACATCAGATCGAAGCGCGGCAGGGTGATGCCGAAGTGGCTGCGCAACCGGGTCCGGATCTGGCCCTCGATCAGGTTGGTGCAGGCCAGCATCCTGAGCCACAGGCGCAGCGCCTGGGTGTGCTCGTTGCTGGCGCGCGTCTCGGTATCGGACGGTGGTTGCTCGTTCTTCTTCATGTCAAGCCTCGGGAATGGTGAGAATGTTCAGGAGTGATCGGATGCCGTCGCGGCGCGGGCGAGGTTCCTCTCCAGCTGCGCCTGGCCGCTCAAGTATTGCCGGGGCCAGTCGCACTCGTGAAAGCCCTGTTCCGCCGCGGCGCGCAGGGTCCACGCCGGGTCGGAAAGATGCGCGCGGGCGATGGCGCAGAGGTCGGCGCGGCCGGCGGCGATGATGCTATTGACGTGATCCGCTGCGAAGATGTTGCCCACCGCGATGGTGCCGATGCCGACCTCGTTCCTGATCTGATCGGCGAACGGCGTCTGGTACATCCGGCCATAGACCGGGCGCGCCTCGCGCGTGGTCTGGCCCGAGGAGACGTCGATCAGGTCGGCGCCGGCGTCGCGAAACTGCTGCGCGATGATTACCGCGTCGTCCGGAGTAATGCCGCCCGGGGCCCAGTCGTGGGCGGAAATCCGCACCGACATCGGCCGCTCCTGGGGCCAGGCGGCACGCATGGCGCGAAACACCTCGAGCGGATAGCGCAGCCGGTTCTCCAGGCTGCCGCCGTATTCGTCCTCGCGGCGGTTGGTGAGCGGACTGATGAAGGAGGACATCAGGTAGCCGTGGGCACCGTGGAACTCCAGCAGATCGAAGCCGGCCGCCGCGCCGCGCCGGGCGGCGGCGACGAAGGCGTCCCTGACGGCGTCCATGTCCTCGCGGCTCATCGCGCGGGGCACCTGGTTGCGCTCGCCGTAGGACAGCGCGGATGCCGCCAGCAGCGGCCAGTTGCCCTCGGCGAGCGGTTCGTCCGCCGCCTCCCAGCCCAACTGGGTCGAGCCCTTGGGGCCGGCGTGCCCGAGTTGCAGGCCGATCTTGGCGCCGGAATTGTGGTGCACGAAATCGACGATGCGAGCCCAGGCCGCCGTTTGCGCCTCGTTCCACAGGCCGGCGCAACCCGGCGTGATGCGCGCCTCCGGACTCACGCAGGTCATCTCGGTCATCACCAGGCCGGCGCCGCCCAGCGCGCGTGCGCCCAGGTGCACCAGCAGGAAATCGTCGGGGGTGCCGTCGCGGCAGGAATACATGGCCATCGGCGAGACCACCACGCGATTCTTGAGCGTCAGGCACCTGATCCGGAAAGGGGTGAACATCGGCGGCCGCGGTCCGGATTCGAGGCCGCTGGCGCGGGCGAGCCAACGCTCGACGCGGTCGATGTAGGCCCGGTCGCGCAGCTTGAGATTCTCGTGGCCGATCCGCTGGCTGCCGGTGAGCAGCGCATAGGAGAACTGCAGCGGTTCGAGCCGCGCGTGACGGGCGACGTTCTCGAACCACTCCATGCGGTTGCGCGCCGCGCTTTGCAGCTTCAGCGCCTCCGGTTCGCGCTCCTCCTGGTAGCGGCTCAGCGCGGTGTCCACGTCGCCGTCGCGGCCCAGGCAGCGGGCCAGGGCGATGGCGTCTTCCATCGCCAGCTTGGTGCCCGAGCCGATCGAGAAGTGGGCGGTGTGGGCGGCATCGCCGATCAGCACGATGTTGCCGTGGTGCCAGCGCCGGCACAGAATGCGGTTGAACTGGAGCCAGCTCGATCCGCGCGGGTGGCGCGTGTTGGCGAGCAGGGGCCGGCCCTCGAGGCGCCGCGCGAACAGCTTTTCGCAACAGGCGATCGAGGCCGCCTGGTCGGCGCGATCGAGACCGGCGGCGGCCCAGGTTTCCTCGCGCGTCTCGACGATGAAGGTCGAGGTGTCCTCGTCGAAGCGATAGGCGTGGAGCGTAAACCAGCCCCACTCGGTCTCCTCGAAATCGAAGGTGAAGGCATCGAGCCTCTTGCGCGTGCCCAGCCAGATGTAGCGGCACTTGCCGACCTCGATCTGGGGCTGGAAGATCTCCGCGTAGCGCTGCCGTGTCGGGCTGTTCACGCCGTCGGCCGCGACGATCAGGTCGTAGTCGGCGTAGTGCTCGGGGGCCTGGATCTCGGTCTCGAACAGCAGCTTGACGCCGAGGGCGGCGGCGCGCCGCTGGAAGATGGCGAGCAGTTTGCGCCGGCCGATGCCGCAGAAACCGTGGCCGCCGGAAGTGAATTCCTGGCCGCGGAAGGAAATGTCGATGTCGTCCCAGTGATGGAAGTTGGCGAGGATCTCGGCGTGGGTCTCGGGGTCGGCGGCGCTGAAGTTGGACAGCGTCGCGTCGGAGAAGACGACTCCCCAGCCGAAGGTGTCTCCCGCCGGGTTGCGCTCGACCACCGTGACTTCGTGAGCCGGATGGGCAGCCTTGATCAGGATGGCGAAGTACAGTCCGGCCGGCCCCCCGCCCAGGCAGATAATACGCATGCTTTTCCTTCGCTTCCCGATCAGTGGTCGGGACATTTGAACTATAAAATATCACGGGAGCATCTATTTAGCAAGCGCAGCGCTGCGGCCGTCGATGCTGCGGTCGGCGGCCGGTCCGGTGTAAGATGCGGCCATGAAAAAACCGTCCCGGTTTCGCTTGCTGCGCCGCCTGGCTCTGGCGGCGTTTGCCCTGAGCCTGTCGGCCGCGGCATGGGCCCGTCCTGGGCATGTGGCGGCCAGGTCCGTGCATGAGGCGGCGGCGCAGACGGTGGTGTTGCGCCAGGCGCTGAGCGGTCAGGCCGAGGCGGTCCTGGCCGCGCTGGTGGCGCGTTTCAACGAGCAGCAGAAAGGCCGGGCGCGGGTGCTGCTGCAGGACGCGAACAGCGCGCCCGATCCCGGACAAGCGCCGCAGATGGCGCTGCTCGACACCGACGACGCCCGCTCTTTCTTCGGCACCGTGCCGCGCTTCAAGCCGCTGTATCGGGTGCTGGCGGAAGCGCGGACGAGGATCCGGGCGCCCTTCTTTCCGCTGGTGAAGGATGCCGTCGATGACCCCGCCGGCCGGCTTCAGGCGCTGCCCCTGGGTCTGGCGCTGCCGGTGCTGTTCTGGAACAAGGAGGCCTTCGCCAAGGCCGGCCTGGACCCGGAGCGCGCGCCCAAAACCTGGCTGGAACTGCAGCACGCCGCGGGCCGGCTGCTCGATGCCGGGCAAAAGTGCCCGCTGACCTCCTCGCGCTTCAACTGGGTGCACCTGGAGAACATCTCCTCGCAGTACGGCGAGCCGATCACCGTTCGCGAAGGCCGGGGCGCCACCAAGGTGGTTCTCAATCGCTTGATCGACATCCAGCACCTCGCCCTGATCTCCAGTTGGAACAAGAGCCATTACTTCCGCTACTTCGGTCCCGGCGACGAAGCCGACCGCCGTTTCCTCTCGGGCGAGTGCGCGATGCTCACCGGCGCCTCCTCCCTCTATCCGCAGGCGGCGCACGCCGGCTTTGCCATGGGGATCGCGAAGCTGCCGCAGTACGACGACGTCTATGGCGCGACGCCGGGAAGGCTGCTGCCCGACGGCGCGGCGCTGTGGGTGCTGGACGGCCAGACCCGGCTGCAGGACGAGGTGGCGGCGCGCTTCGTCATGTTCATGCTGAGGCCCGAGGTGCAGCGCGATTGGGTCAAGGCGACGGGCTTCCTGCCGATGACGCCGGTGGCGATCGCGGCGCTGAAGGCGGACGGCGAGCCGCCGGACTTGCTCGATGCCGCCGCGCGCCGCCTGTCCGAGCGCAATCCCCTGCCCGCCGAGGTCAAGCGCGGCTTCGGCCTGACCCGGCTGCGCCGCATCCTGAGCGAGGAGGTGGCGGCGGTGTGGAACGACAGCAAGTCGCCGATGGACGCGCTCGATGCCGCGATGCGTCGCGTCAATGCCGCGGGCGGTCGCCGACCCGGCACGTGAATCGCTACGCCTACCCCCGCCTGTTCGCGCATCGCGGCGGCGGCAGTCTGGCGCCCGAGAACACGCTGGCCGGCATCCGCCTGGCCGCCCGCCTGGGTTATCGCGGCGTCGAGTTCGACGCGATGCTGAGCGCAGACGGCGCGCCGGTGCTGATCCACGACGAGCGGCTCGAGCGCACCACCGACGGCGCCGGACTCGTCGCGCAAACGCCGCTCGCGGCGCTGCGCCGGCTCGACGCCGGGGCCCGCTTTCATCCAGCCTTCGCCGGCGAATCGCTGCCCACGCTGGAGCAGGCGCTGGCCGCGTGCGCCGCTCTGAATCTCACCGCCAACGTCGAGATCAAGCCCGCCGAGGGCGCGGACCGGGTCACCGGCGCGACCGTCGGGCGGATAGTCGCCGCGACTCCGGCAGGCGCCGTGCTGCTCTCCTCGTTCTCGGAAGAGGCGCTGGCGGCGGCCCGGGCGGCGGCGCCGGATTGTCCGCGCGCCTGGCTCACCGACGCGCCGCCGCCCGACTGGCGGCAGCGGCTGGAACGCCTGGGCTGCCAGGGATTGCATTGCGCCGCAACGCAGCTCGCGCCCGGCTTGGCGGAGGAACTCGCCGGTTCGGGTTTCGCCTTCGCCTGCTACACGGTGAACGATCCGGCGGCCGCGGCAGCGCTGTTCGCGGCGGGCGCCGCGGCGATATTCACCGACCGGCTCGACCGGTTCGATCCGGCCGCGGCCGGGCTCGGCCGGCGATGAGTTCGATGCGGGGATGCTAAAATCAGCGCTTCCCCTCAGGACCCGCGAACCCCCATGAACAGCGCTGAAATCCGCCAGAAATTTTTAGCCTACTTCGCCTCCAAGGGCCACACCGTGGTCGCTTCGAGTCCGCTGGTGCCGGGCAACGATCCGACCCTGCTGTTTACCAATTCCGGCATGGTGCAGTTCAAGGACGTGTTCGTCGGCAAGGACCGCCGCCCCTACACCCGCGCCACCACCGCGCAGCGCTGCGTGCGCGCCGGCGGCAAGCACAACGACCTGGAGAACGTCGGCTACACCGCGCGCCACCACACCTTCTTCGAGATGCTCGGCAACTTCAGCTTCGGCGACTACTTCAAGCGCGACGCGATCAAGTACGCCTGGGAATTGCTGACCGAGGTCTACCGCCTGCCGGTGGACAAGCTCTGGGTGACGGTCTATGCGGAGGACGACGAGGCGCACGAGATCTGGGCCAAGGAGATCGGCGTGCCGGTCGAGCGCATCGTGCGCATCGGCGACAACAAGGGCGCCAAGTACGCCTCGGACAATTTCTGGCAGATGGCCGACACCGGTCCCTGCGGGCCTTGCAGCGAGATCTTCTACGACCACGGCGAGGGGATCTGGGGCGGCCCGCCGGGTTCCGCGGACGCCGACGGCGACCGCTACATCGAGATCTGGAACCTGGTGTTCATGCAGTTCAACCGCGACGAGCAAGGCGTGCTGCACCCGCTGCCCAAGCCCAGCGTGGACACCGGCATGGGCCTGGAACGCATCGCCGCGGTGCTGCAGCAGGTCCATAGCAACTACGAGATCGACCTGTTCCGGCAGCTGATCCAGGCGGCGGCGCGCGCCACCGGCTGCCGCGATCTCGGCCACAATTCGCTCAAGGTGATCGCCGACCACATCCGCGCCTGCGCCTTCCTGATCGTCGATGGCGTCATCCCGGGTCCGGACGGGCGCGGCTACGTGCTGCGCCGGATCATCCGCCGCGCCATCCGCCACGGCCACCAGCTGGGCCAGCGCCAGCCCTTCTTCCACAAGCTGGTCGATGATCTGTGTGCCCTCATGGGCGCGGCCTATCCGGAACTGCCGGCGGATGCCGCGCGGGTCATCGCGGTGCTCAGGCAGGAGGAGGAGCGCTTCGGCGAGACCATCGGCCACGGCATGGAGATTCTGGAAGCCGCCCTGGCGAATCTGCCCGCGGGCGCGACGCTGGACGGCGACACCGCCTTCCGTCTCTACGACACCCACGGCTTTCCGCTCGATCTCACCGCCGACATCTGCCGCGAGCGCGGCGTCGCCGTCGATGACTCCGGCTTCGACCAGGCGATGGCACGCCAGCGCAACATGGCGCGCGCCGCCTCCAGCTTCAAGAGCCGGGGGGGGGTCGATTACGACGGCCAGGCCACGGCGTTTTGCGGCTACCAGACGCTGGAGGCGGAGGCCACCGTGCTGGCGCTGTATCGCGACGGCGTCCGGGTCAATGAGCTCAACGCCGGCGAGACCGGCATCGTGGTGCTGGACAACACGCCCTTCTACGCCGAATCCGGCGGCCAGGTCGGCGATCGCGGCGAGCTCACGCGCGGCGCGGTGTGCACCACGCTGTTCGCGGTCGATGACACCCAGAAGATCCAGGCCGAGGTCTTCGGCCACCACGGCACGATGAGAGCCGGCGCGCTGGCGGTGGGCGAGCGGGTCACGGCGCGCGTCGATGCCGGCGCGCGGATGCGCGCGCAGTGGAACCATTCGGCCACCCACCTGCTGCATTCGGCCTTGCGCGAGGTGCTGGGCACGCACGTGCAGCAGAGAGGCTCGCTGGTCGATGCCGCGCGCACCCGCTTCGACTTCTCCCAGCCGCAACCGCTCGGCGCCGACGAGATCATGCGCGTCGAGGCGCTGGTCAATCGCGAGATCCGCCGCAACGTCGAGGTCGGCACCGCGGTCATGTCCTACGACGCGGCGCTCGCCGCCGGCGCGATGGCGCTGTTCGGCGAGAAGTACGGCGATCAGGTGCGGGTCATCAAGATGGGCGACTATTCCACCGAACTGTGCGGCGGCACGCACGTTGCGCGCACCGGCGACATCGGCCTGTTCAAGATCGTAGCCGAGGGCGGCGTGGCCGCCGGCATCCGCCGCGTCGAGGCGGTGACCGGTGAGGCCGCGCTCTCATACGTTCAGGCGCAACTCGCGCAACTGGACGAAGTGTCGGCGCAGGTGCACGCCCAGCCCGCCGAGGCGGCGGCGCGCGTGGCGCAGCTGGTCGACGGCGTCAGGGCGCTGGAGAAGGAGGTGGCGCGCTTGAAGTCGAAGCTGGCCTCCTCGCAGGGCGACGACCTGGCCGGCCTGGCGGTGACGGTGAAGGGTATCAGGGTGCTCGCCGCGGCGCTGGAAGGCGCCGACGCCAAGACGCTGCGCGAGACCCTGGACAAATTGAAGGACCAGCTCGCCCCCGCGGCGATCGTCCTGGGCTCGGTCGAGGCGGGCCGGGTGCTCCTGATCGCCGGCGTCACCGCCGATCTCACCGCCAGGATCAAGGCGGGCGAACTCGTCAATGCGGTCGCGCTCCAGGTCGGCGGCAAGGGCGGCGGCCGTGCCGACATGGCCCAGGCCGGCGGCACCGAGCCGGCCAAGCTGAAGGGCGCGCTCGCTTCGGTGGGCGCCTGGATTGAACAGCGACTTTAATTTCTGCCCGCGTTGCGCCGGCCCGCTGGCGACCCGGGATCTCGCCGGCCTGCCGCGGCGCGCCTGTTCCTCGCCCGGCTGCGACTTCGTCCACTGGGACAATCCGGCGCCGGTGGTGGCGGCACTGGTCGAACGCGACGGCCTGATCGTGCTGGCGCGGAACCACGCCTGGCCGGAGAAGAGTTTCGGCCTGATCACCGGTTTCCTGGAGCGGGACGAGACGCCCGAGCAGGCGGTGGCGCGCGAGGTGAAGGAGGAGATCAATCTCGATGCCGACCGCGTCCGCCTGATCGGCGTCTATCCCTTCGCGCGCAAGAACGAGGTGATCATCGCCTATCACGTCGCGGCCAAGGGCGAGATCGCGTTGAACGAGGAACTGGCCGAATATCGCCTGATCGCGCCGGCAAAGCTGCGGCCCTGGGAATTCGGCACCGGGCTCGCGGTTGCCGACTGGCTGGACCGGCGCCAGCGCTGAGGACGCGGCTTAGCCGGGTCTCAGGGCTGCGCGTTGCTGCTCACGCCGATGCTGTTGGCCCAGATCAGGGCCTGGGTGTGGCAGGCGTTGACCCGGTCGGCG
>JAJZPJ010000105.1 GCA_021811225.1 Pseudomonadota bacterium | reverse complement strand
CAGCCTGACCACCTCGCCGACGATGATCAGCGTCGGGGCCTTGAGCCGCGCCGCCTCGGCCAGTTCCGGCAGGGTCGAGAGCGTGCCGGTGACGGTGCGCTGAAAGGCGGTGGTGCCCTGCATCACGATCGCGGCCGGCCAGTCGGCCGGCAGGCCGTGGGCCATCAGCTCGCGGCACAGCGTCGGCAGGCCGTGCAGACCCATGTAGATCACCACCGTCTGACGCGGCCGCGCCAGCGCCGGCCAGTCCAGGCCCATGCTGCCGTCCTGGAGGTGGCCGGTGACGAAGACGCAGGCCTGCGCGCAGGAGCGGTGGGTGAGCGGGATGCCGGCGTAGGCGGCGATCCCGGCCGCGGCGGTGACGCCGGGCACCACCTCGAAGGGCACCCGGTGCTCGAACAGGATTTCCACCTCTTCGCCGCCGCGGCCGAAGGTGTAGGGATCTCCGCCCTTCAGGCGCACCACCACGCGACCCTGTTGCGCGAGATGCACCAGCAGCAGGTTCAGCTCCTGCTGGGGCAGGGTGTGATTGCCGCGCTCCTTGCCGGCGTAGATGCGCTCGGCGTCGGCGCGTGCCAGATCGAGGATGGCCGGCGCCACCAGGTGGTCATAGACGATCACGTCGGCCTGGGAGAGCAGCGTCGCGGCGCGCAGGGTCAGGAGTTCGGGATCGCCCGGTCCGGCGCCGACCAGATAGACGGTGCCCGGCACCGCCGGCCGGGGACGCCGCAGCGGCTCGGTCGAAGGCGCCGGAGCAGGCGTTCCGCGATCCATGCTCAACATTGCTCGCCGCCGCAGCCGCCGCAGCCGCCGTTGCCGCAGGCGCCCGAGACGACGGGATTGACGAAGATGAATTGATACTCGCCGGCGCTGATCTCGACGAAGTCGAGGGTGGCGTCTTCGAGCAGGGACAGACTCGGCGGCGCGATCAGCACCGCCACCCCGCCGCAGTCGAGAACCAAGTCCTCTTCGCGTTCATCGTCGAAGCCCATGCCGTAGAGCAGATCGCCTTGTTCGCCGAGCTTGGCGGCGACCCGCAACTTGGACTGGTGCAGTCCTTCGCCCTGCTGCTCGGCGGCGCGCAGGATCTGCTCGGCGGCCGCCGCTGTCACGGTAAACATCTTTGGTTCTCCCTTGAATCCCGTTGTACTTTGCACGCGCGCACATAGCCGACGAAACGCGCCACCCAGTCGCAGTCGGAGGTGCTGCGCAGGTGGCTGTAGCTCGCCAGCAGCCGGCGGTGGATGATGCCATCGTTCGTGCCGTCTATGCCATGGCCGCGCTCCATCCCATAGGCGAAGCGCGTGTCGGGGGCCAGTCCTTCGAGGCCGGAATAGTGGAATTCGTGCGCCGCCACCGGCCCGGCGAGCCAGGGGTGCGCGGCCGTGGCGGCGAGCCGGACGTAGCCGCGGCCGACCGGCCTGTCGTGCATCGCCACGTCGCCGGCGATGGCGCCGACCATGCGCCTGGTCACGCCGCGCCAGCTGATGCTGCGCGCCAGGTACATCAGGCCGCCGCATTCCGCGTAGGCGGGCAGCCCGGCTTCGATGGCGGCGCGGATGTCGCCGCGCAGCGCGGCGTTGGCCTCCAGTTGCTCGAGAAAGCTCTCGGGGAAGCCGCCGCCGATGAACAGGCCGTCGCAGTCGGGCAGGCGCGCATCCTTCAGGGTGTCGAAGGGCAGCAGTTCGGCGCCCGCGGCCGCGAAAGCATCGAGATCGTCGGCGTAATAGAAGCCGAAGGCGGCGTCGCGGGCGACGGCGATGCGCAAGCTTGCCGGCACTCCCCTGGCCGGCAGCGGTCGCGGCAGGGTGACGGCGGCGGTGGTTGCGGTCAGCAGGCGATCGAGGTCCACCTGCGCCGCCACGAGTTTGGCGATCTCCCGGATGCTCGACTCGGCGGCGAGCGTCTCGTTCGCCGGCATCAGGCCGAGATGGCGCTCGGTCAATGCCAGACGCGGGTCGGCGCCGATCGCGCCCAGCACCGGGACGTCGGTGTAGTGCTCGATGACGGCCCGCAGCTTGGATTCGTGGCGGCTGCCGCCCAGCTGGTTCAAAATCACCCCGGCGATCTTGAGTTCGCGGTCGAAGGCCTGATAGCCGAGGATCAGGGGGGCGATGCCGCGGGTCATGCCGCGCGCGTCGAGCACCAGCACCACCGGCAGATCGAGCAGCCGCGCCAGCGCCGCATTGCTGTTGCTGCCCTCGAGATCGAGGCCGTCGTAGAGGCCCTTGTTGCCCTCGACCAGGCAGACGTCGGCGTCGTGGCCGTGGCGGGCGAATTGCGCCTTCAGCTCGACGTGCGTTGACAGATGGAAATCGAGGTTGCGGCAAGGGCGGCCGGCGGCGCGACCGAGCCAGAGCGGGTCGATGTAGTCCGGGCCCTTCTTGAACGGCTGCACCGAGTGAGCGCGCGCTGCGAGCGCCGCGCACAGACCGATGCTGACCGTCGTCTTGCCCGAGGACTTGTGCGCTGCCGAGACGAGGAACCGTTGCATGCTTTATCCTAAATCCGACGGCTCATCCACCAACCGGGGCATCAGAATGGACAGGGCAGAAGACGATGCCGGAACATCGATATCCGACGGACGGGCGACTGGCCGGTGTCCTTGATGTCTGGGTGCTGCAAAGGCTTTTTTCCAGGCTAGTCGGCGTGAGCGTGGCTCGGATCGAGCGTGGCGTCGTCCAGCCGCTCGGGCAGGAAACGCAGCAGTCTCAGCGCCAGGAAGACGATGGCGATGGCCAAGGCAACGCCGCCTAAGCCGAGCATGATCTCCCAGATGCTCGGCGCGTAGTTGTGCACCTCGCCGTCGAAGAAGCTGGAGCTCACCTTGTAGCCGGGGAAGAGATTCAGCGGCCAGGCTTGCCCGCCGATGATGGTGACGTACATCTGGCAGAAGCCGCCGATCACCACCGCGGCCGAGGCCGTCAGGACGCGGTTGCGGACGAGGTTGGCCTTGGCCGGCGCCAGCAGGAGGACGAGCGGCAGGACGCTGCCGATGCCGACCTGGCCGATCCAGAACAGGCCGGTGAAGATGCCGCCGTCCATCAGGATGAAGTTCTCGATGCCGTGGTTGCGGGTGAAGTAGAGATTGGTCAGGTGCAGCACCGCGACCAGGTAGAGCGAGGCCGCGACGAAGGTCGCCAGTAGGTTCTTCAGCCGGCGCACGATGGCGTCGCCCAGCGGCCGGTCGTCGATGGCGCAGGCGCCGGCCAGGACCAGCAGATAGATCGCGGTGCCGTAGGAGAGCGAGAAGGCGATGAAGGTCGGCGCCAGGACCGCCGACTGGTAGGCCTGACGGGCGACCAGGAAGCCGAAGATCGAGCCGGTGCCGGTGGTCAGCACCAGGCGCCAGATGAAGGCGGCCGCGCCCAGGTGCTTGGCGTAGGCGTTCATGCGCCGCTCCATCATCATCCAGAGGTAGGCGCCGACGATGGTGAAGAAGCCGGTGTACAGGAACACGTTCCAGGCGAAGACCGACTTGAAGTTGTAGGTGGTGGCCGCGACGATGATCCGGTCAGGACGGCCCAGGTCGAGCATCAGCACGGTCAGGCCGCCGGCCAGCAGGGCCAGGGCGAGCAGGGCGGAGAGCGGCGCCAGCGGCTTGTAGATGCTCTTGCCGAAGACCGAGGCGGTGGACGCGACGTTCAGCGCGCCCGAGGCGGCGACGATCAGGAACACCGCGAAGACGTGGGGCAGGCCCCAGACGATGCGGTTGTCCATGCCGGTGATGACGTGACCATAATGCTCCATGGTCAGGTGCGCGCCGGCGCCGGCGACGATGAACAGGCCGCACAGGGCGAGCAGGGCCCAGGTGGCGCGCTTGTTGGCGATTTCCCGATAGACGATGTTGGTGGCGGCCATGATCTTAGATTCCCTGATAGCGTACGCCGGGATCGAGGCGCAGGTCGGCGCGGACCTGCGAACTCGCCGTGGTCGCGATACGTGTGGCGATCTCGCTCTTCGGATCGTTCAGGTCACCGAACAGCATGGCCCCGTGCCCGGCCTGGGTGCAGGCCTCGACGCAGGCCGGCCCCAGACCCCGGTCGATGCGCTGGACGCACAGCGTGCAGGCTTCGACGCAGCCCTGGCCGCGCGGCACCTCCGGGTTCTGGTCGTGGAGCGGTTCATCCACGAAGGAGCGCGCCTGATAGGGGCAGGCCATCATGCAGTAGCGGCAGCCGATGCAGATGTGGCGGTCGACCAGAACGATGCCGTCGGCGCGCTTGAACGAGGCGCCGGTGGGACAGACATCGACGCAGGGCGGATTGGCGCAGTGCTGGCACATCATCGGCAGGGACAGCTCGCGGTGGCCGTCGGCCTGCTCGGTGAGCTCGATCTTGCGGATCCACTGCGAGGACTGGGCGGGACGGCCCGATCCCGGCTCGATGGCATTCTCGGTGTTGCAGGCGCTGACGCAGGCGCTGCAGCCGGTGGCGCACTTGGTGGTGTCGATCAGCATGCCCCAGCGGATCTTGCTCGAGGCGAACTTGCCGGCCGCCGGATACGCCGATTGGGCGTGGGCCAGCTCCATCAGCCGGACCCCGGGCGCCAGCGCGACGAAGCCCGCCGCCGCGGCGGCGGCGCTGGCCGAGACGCCGAAAAAGGCCCGGCGCGCGGGATCCTGGACGGCGGGGGCGTCAGGCGTGTTGTCTTCGCTCATGGCTTGATCCCCGTGGTCTTGACCATGCCGGTCTTCGGTTGGTGGCAGTCGAAGCAATCGACCTTGACGGCGACATAGGCGTGGCAGGTCTGGCAGAAGTTCTGGTTGCTGCCCAGCACCGAATTGTTGGTTTTGTTGGCGTGGCACTCGATGCAGCCCTCCAGGCTGACCTTGGCGCCGCGCTCGCCCAGGCGCAGCGTCTTTTCGCGCTGGTGCAGCAGCATGGTCATGTGGGTGCGCCGCATCACGTCGGGCGGGGCGATGCACTTGCTGCCCGGGTGGGCGATGATGATATCCGGCTTGGGCACGTCCGCGGCGGCGAGCGTGGGAAGCGCGGCGAGCACGCCGACGGCCGCGAGCACAGGAGTGAACCACCGGAGCAGACGGCGCAGCATGGCGCTACTCCCCCAGGCCCATCTGGATGTAGCCGGTCGGACAGACGTCGGCGCAGATGTGGCAGCCGATGCAGCGGTCGTAATCGGTATAGACGTAGCGGCCGGTGGTGGCTTCCTTCTTGGGCACGCGCTTGACCGCGAGCTGCGGGCAATAGACGACGCAGTTGTCGCACTCGAAGCACATGCCGCAGCTCATGCAGCGCTTCGCCTCGTTGATCGCCTCGACTTCTCCGAGCGGTTCGATGCGCTCCTGGAAGTTGCCCAGGGCGGTCTTCGCGTCCAGGGTGATGATCTTGCGCTTCATCCGCGGCGTGTACGAGAAATGGCCGAGGAACAGCTTGTCGTGCGGGATCACGTAGCGGTCGGAACGGTCTTCGTAGTTATGCACGGCGGCATTGCTGGCGTCGGTGCCGCGGATGGGCTCGTGGGTCTCGCCGAGCTGCAGGCCCTTCTCGACCAGTTTGCGCTTCAGGTCGAAGATATGGACGTCGATCTTCGGTCGGCGCTCGAGATCCTCGCCGGCCAGGAAGCGGTCGATGCCGTCGGCGGCGATCGAGCCGTGGCCGATGGCGGTGGTCAGCAGATGCGGACGGATCAGGTCGCCGCCGGCGAAGGTGCCGGCCTGGCCCACGATCTGGTAGTTCTTGTCGGCGCTGACCGCGCCCTTGCCGTTGTTGAATTCCTCCAGACCGGTGAAGTCCACCGCCTGGCCGATCGCCGAGACGATCAGGTCGGCCGGGATGTCCTCCTCGGTTCCGGGGATCACCTTGATCTCGAGCTTCGGCCCGACCATCTTGGCTTCGCACTGCGCGACCCGAAGGGCCGTCGCGCGTCCGTCCGGACCCCTGACCAGGGCGACCGGGGAGAGGCCGCCGCGGATCGCGATGCCCTCGGCCAGCGCCTGTTCGATCTCGTGTTTGTTGGCCTGCATCTTGTCGATGCCGAAGATCGAGGTGAGCGTCACCTCGGCGCCCTGCTTGGCGGAGATTTCGGCGACGTCCTGCGCCATGCGTCCGGCGATGGCGCCTTCCACGTCGGTGGCTTTGACGTTCTCGATGTGGCCCAGGCGACGCGCCACGGTGGCGACGTCGATCGAGGTGTCGCCGCCGCCGACCACGACGACGCGGCGGCCGACGTGGCGCAGACGGCCGTCGTTGAAGGCGCGCAGGAAGGCGGTGGCGGTCACCACGTTGGCTGCGTCGGCCTCCGGAATCGGCAAGGCGCGTCCGGCCTGGGCCCCCATGCCGAGGAACACCGCGTCGTAGTCCTGGCGCAGCTCGGCCAGGGTGACGTCGGTGCCGATCCGGCACTTCATGCGCGCCTTGACGCCCAGGTCGAGGATGCGCTGGATTTCCGCGTCGAGCACTTCGCGCGGAGTGCGGAAGCCGGGAATGCCGTAGCGCATCATGCCGCCCAGGAATTCGCGCTCGTCGAAAATGGTGACCTCGTGGCCCTTCAGCGCCAGCTGGTAGGCGCAGGAGAGGCCGGCGGGGCCGCCGCCGATGATGGCGACCTTCTTGCCGGTCTTCTTCTGCGGCTTGGCGTAGGAGAGCTTGTTGGCGATCGCGTACTCGCCGAGGAAGTGCTCGACCGAGTTGATGCCGACGTGATCTTCCACCTCGTTGCGGTTGCAGCCGCTCTCGCAGGGTGCCGGGCAGACCCGGCCCATCACCGAGGGGAAGGGATTGGCTTCGGTCAGGCGGCGCCAGGCGTATTCCTGCCAGGGCATGGTCGGCTTGCCGTCGGCGCCCATCGGCGGCTTCTCGGTGCCGCGCGCGATCGCCAGATAGCTGCGGATGTCCTCACCCGCGGGGCAGCTGCCCTGACAGGGCGGCGTCGACTGCACGTAGGTCGGGCACTTGTACGAGTAACTGGCCTGGAAGATCTTCTCCTGCCAGCGCTTGACCTTGGTGTCGCCTTCCTTGTAACGGCGAAAGGTGAGTTTATTGGTGCTCGTTTCAGGGGTAACCGACATGTTGGTCTCCGAAGTTTTATTTATCGCCGAGCTTGATCGCGGTGCTGACCAGCTGGTGCACGCCGCCGACCATGCCCATCTTGAAGCCGTAATAGGGCAGGATCTTGGTGAATTGCGCCTTGCAGATGGCGCAGATGGTTGCCATGAAATTCACGCCCTGGCCGCTGGCCACCTGGGTCAGCGTCTCCATCCGCGGCAATGCGCCCTTGATGCGCAGATCGAGCAGGTCGTCGGTGAGCAGTCCGCCGCCGCCGCCGCAGCAGAAGGTCTGCTCGTGGGTGGTGCCCGGCGCCATCTCGACGTAGTGGTTGGCCGCCGCCTTGATGATCGCGCGCGGGATCACGAACTGGCCGCCGGGCATGTCGCCCATGCGCGAGGCGCGGGCGACGTTGCAGGAATCGTGGAAGGTGATGATGCGGTGATCGTTGGCTTCCTTGTCGAAGGAGATCGCGCCCTGCTGGATCAGGTCCCAGGTCAGCTCGCAGATGTGCATCGGCTGGCGGTAGCGGTGGTCGAGCTGGCTTTGCAGCTGGATCGCGAAGGGATCGTGGGCGCCGTCGCCGATGCCGGTCAGGGTGTTCCAGAAGCTGTAGGCGACGCGCCAGGCGTGGCCGCATTCGCCGACGACGATGCGCTTGACGCCGAGATCCAGCGCCGCCTCGCGCACCCGCATGGCGATCTTCCTCAGCTGCTCGTAATTGCCGATGAACATGCCGAAGTTGCCGGCCTCGGACGCCTTGGACGACAAGGTCCAGGAAATGCCGGCGGCGTGGAACACCTTGCCGTAGCCGATCAGGCTCTCAATGTGCGGCTCGGCGAAGAAGTCGGCGGAGGGGGTGACCAGCAGCACCTCGGCGCCCTTGACGTCGAGCGGATAGCGCACCGCGACGCCGGTATCCTCCTTGACGTCCTCCTCCAGTCCTTCCAGGGTGTTTTCCAGCGCCGGCCCGGGCAGGCCGAGGTTGTTGCCGATCTTGTGCACCTTGCCGATGATCTCGCTGGTGTACTTCTGGCCGATGCCGACCGTATCGAGGATCTCCCGGGCGGCCATGGTGACCTCGGCGGTATCGATGCCGTAGGGGCAGAACACCGAACAGCGGCGGCACTCCGAGCACTGATAGTAGTAGTTGTACCACTCGTCCAGCACCTCGCGCGTCAGTTCGCGGGCGCCGACCAGGCGGGGCACCAGCTTGCCGGCCAGGGTGAAGTGGCGGCGATAGACGCTGCGCATCAGATCCTGGCGCGCCACCGGCATGTTCTTCGGGTCGCTGGTGCCGATGAAGTAGTGGCACTTGTCGGAACAGGCGCCGCAATGCACGCAAGCGTCCATGAACACCCTGAGCGAGCGGTACTTGCCGAGCAGCTCGCCCATCTTGCCGATGGCTCGGTCGTGCCAATCGTCGGGGAGCGTTCCCGGAAAGCCGATCTCCTCCTGCACTTTTTCGTTGGCGAGGAAGGACTTGGTTTCGGCCATCGCGCCCGGGTGGAGCGTCGGGATGACGGGATACTCGCGCAGCGCGGGCGCCTTGATCTCGGGACCGGCCATTTACTTGGCCTCCATCTTCGCCGCCCAGGACGAGAGATGTCTCGCCTCGCGCGGATTGTCTGCCTGATTGCGGGACGGCGAGAAGAACACGCCGGGCGCGTGCAACAGCTTGCTGAAGGGGAAAACCAGCATCAGCATCGCCACCAGGGTGAGATGCACGTAGAGCAGGCCGTCGGCGGGCAGCGGCTGCCAGTCGAAGCGCATCAGGCCGAGGAAGAATTCCTTCACGCCGACGATGTCGGTGCGGATGAAAAACTTCAGGGTCAGGCCGGAGACCGCGATGGCGATGAGCAACACCAGCATCAGGTGGTCGGAGGGCGTCGAGATGTAGCGGATGCGCTCGACGAACAGGCGCCGCACCCATAGTCCGGCCAGTCCCGCCAGCATCACCATGCCGCCATAGATGCCGAAGGGCTGGAGCAGGACGACCCAGGTCCACACCGGCTGGGTGAAGTAGCGCAGGTGGCGAATCAGTTCCAGCGCCAGCCCGATGTGGAACAGCCAGCCGCAGGCCCACAGCCACAGGTTGGATTTGAACAGGCTCTCGAACAGCGCCACCTCGCGCAGCATGCGCAGCGCCACGCCGCC